>URHY01000005.1 GCA_900547815.1 uncultured Solobacterium sp. | reverse complement strand
TAGAAAATAAACCAATATTCATATCTCTCTCCTAAAAAATAATAATAAACAAAAAGAGACCATTCTAGACGCCAACACTAGAATGGTTTCTTTTTCTATACGAACCGTACAATCAACAATCTTTTCTACATTATTCATTTTCTTATGTGATAAAATTAAACTGTAAGAAAGAAGGTGGCCCCTATGTGGAACAGACAACAAGTTAAAGAACAAGCCAAACAAATCATGAAACGAAATTATTGGAAGATGTTTGTGGTTACATTACTTGCAGGAACATTGTCTGGTGAAAAAACAACGATTATTGAAAGGATACAAGATTTTGCATCAAACAATCTTTCTTATGATGCTCAGCCTATATTTTATTCATTCATTTCTGTTGCCAGTATTCTTGGAATCCTCTATACAATCTTTATTGGTAATGTCATTGTAGTTGGAAAAAATGGATATTTTATTAAGAACCATGATAAGAATCCTGAACTTGGTGAAATCTTTAGTGGTTTTAAAGGTAACTATTTAAATGTGGTAAAAATCATGTTCTTAATGGATCTAAAAACCCTACTATGGCTATTCCTATTTATAGTACCTGGAGTTATTAAAGCGTATGAATATTCTATGATTCCATATCTATTGGCTGAAAATCCAAATCTTTCTGCTTCCCAAGCTTTCTCTTTATCTAAACAAATGACTACTGGACAAAAGATGGATTTATTTGTCTTAGATTTATCCTTTTTAGGATGGATTATTTTAGGTGCACTTTGTTGCGGAATTGGACTACTATTTGTACAACCATATCCAGAAGCCACGAAAGCCGAGGTTTATTTGATTTTAAAGCAAAGAATATAGGAGGAAATATGTATGTTTGAAAAAGTTGATATTCACAGTCTAAGCTTCAATCCTTTTGATAAGATTGGAAAAGACTGGCTACTCATCAGTGCTACAAAAAACGGTAAAACCAACACCATGACCGCATCATGGGGGACACTTGGTCACTTATGGAATAAGGATGTTGCGATCATCTTTATTCGTCCACAAAGATACACAAAAGAATTCGTTGATGAAAGTGATACGTTCACCCTATCTTTCTTTGATGATAAGCACAAAGAACTATCTTACTTAGGTACAAAATCAGGTAAGGATGAAGATAAGATTTCAAATGTGAACTTTCACGTTGAAATGGTAGATGGAAACCCTACATTTAAAGAGGCAAAAGAAGTCTTTATTTGTAAGAAGCTCTATGTTGGAAAATTAGAAAAAGAACATTTCTTATTGCCTGAAATTTACGAAAAGAATTATCCACTCGATGATTTGCACTATGTATATATTGGAGAAATTACAGATGTCTATTCAAAAAAATAAAATTATTCATATCAATAACGAACACGTATTCGGTGCTACTACACTAAAAGATATAACACTTCCTGAAAAGAACAATACTGCACTACATGTATGTATCAATCCAAAAGCTGTTATGATCAACCGCAAAAGATTAGCTGAAGAATTAAATATGCCCCTAGATAACTGGGCACTTCCTTGGCAAAAACACACAAACAATATGGCCCGAGTTGCTTCTAGCGATAAAGGTAAGGGGGCCTATGATAAAGATACAAGCATTATGAATGTAGATGCCGTATATACGACAGAATCCAATATTCTTATTGGCGTATTTACAGCTGACTGTTTAGGCATTCTAGTCGTTGATGAAACAACACCATGCATATGTGCCATTCATTCTGGATGGAAAGGAACAACTTTAGAAATTACTAAAAAATGCTTAAGCGAATTAATTGAAAAAGATTTGATTCATCCTGAATCATGTCATGTGTATTTTTCTCCAAGTATTCAATATGATTCTTTAGAAGTAGGTATGGAAGTTGTTGAACTAATGAAACAAATCAGCATAGACACAACCCCATTCATTCGTTATATGCCAAACGAAAAAGCTTATATTGATAATCAAGGTATCAATATTGAAATGTGTAAAGAATTAGGTATTCCAGATAAAAACATTCATCCAAGTAAATATGATACCAAAAAAGAGCTCGACACTTGTTTCAGCTATCGTAATGATAAACAAACAGGCGAACACTTTACATTTGGATATATTAAATAAACCCAAGTTAGCAGCTTGGGTTCTTTTGCCTTTCGCGAAGACGATTATCTAAATTGACCTTACGATAGATTTCAGCATGCAGTTCATAGAAATCCATAGATTTCAATATGTCCTTTTTTTCTTTCGAACAATCCGGTCTGTCTAGGTAGTATAGAAAATGTGAATCTTGACACATATAGACTACCACGGCAAGCCCACAATCGAGGACATACGTTCTGGCATAAACATTTTTAGGATTATGAACTAGTTCTCTAGCGAAATCTTCTGGTTCAAGATGGACGACTGTACACATTTTTTATACCTCCTTTGACACTTGCATTATGTATGAATGATTGATTCTTCTCAACACTTTGGATTAAATATTTAGTTTTCCAAGTTTTATTTTATGATTCAAAAGATTTTATATCATTTTGAGTTGGCTACAAAAATTTTAATCTTTAATGCAATCTCTTGTCTTAATTCCAATACATTCATATTTCTTAATTCTTCTTTTTTAGAAACATCAACATCTAAACGATCCAAATAATAAAAATCATCACCTTCATAATATCCATACACAATACCGGCAATGCCATTATCCAGAACAATTGCGGTGGGAATCAATTGTTTCTTCTTTTTCATCATTGCCTTCGCAAAATCTATTGGATTTAATCGAACTACCATATCTATCACACGCTTTCTTTAGACAACCTCATTATGAACAAAAACAAGATTTAATTCATCAATAATCCTTAAATAATTTGTATTTCAATTTATTTATTCATTTTCAAAAGTTTTTATATATAATTTAATTGGATTCAAAAGAAAAAGGTGAAATTATGTCAAAGAAAAAAGAAGAAAGACAACTTCAGATTCGACAAATTCTAGAAGAAAAAGAAAAAATAAAAGTTACAGAACTAGCTAAATTACTTTCTATCACTCCAGAAACACTACGCAAAGATTTAAGTGAGCTACAAGAAAGAAAAATATTAGTTCGAGAACATGGGTATGCCAAGATTCAAAGTTCTTCTGTTGAAACATTTGTTGAATTAAAAGCACAAGAAAACAGAGAAATGAAAAAAATAGTTGCCTTAGAAGCATTTACACGAATTGAAAATGGCATGACTGTATATTTAGATTCGGGAAGTACAATTCTAACTGCCATAAGCGCTCTAAAGAATAAGAATGATATCACCATTGTCACCAATTCAATTCTTGTAGCTTATGAATGTGCCAATATGAATTTAAGTATCATTATGGCTGGCGGTTTATTATTTAATATAGGAAAAAGAACCTATGGACATTTTGCAACAGAAATCATTGACCATTTAAACATTGATTTAGCCATCATGGGAACAGATGCATTTACCGAAAAAAGTCATGGATTCACAACTATTTCTGCGGATGAATTAGGTTTCAAAAGACATGTCATGAATCAATCTGCACAAAAGATCATGGTTTGCGATTCTAGCAAGGTCAATAATAAGACAAATATTGCACCTTATGCCTTTTGTAAGTTCAATGAATTTGATGAACTCATCACAAACCATTTAACTTGCGAACAATATGATGTCGTAAAAACAATCAAGAAAGTAACACAGGTATAATTTATGTCCAAAAAGAAAGATGAAAGACAATTCAAAATTCGTCAACTTATACAAGATCAACATAAAATCAAAATATCCGATTTGGCTACTCATTTCCAAACTTCAGGCGAAACAATCCGTAAAGATATAATTGAACTTGAAGATTCTAAAATCATAAAAAAAGAACATGGCTATGCGCTGCTTCTAGAAGAACCTGATGAAATGCCCATTTCATTAAGAAATCAAGAATATATCGAAGAAAAAAGACAAATCATGAAACAAGCCTGTACCTTTATCAAAGAAGGAATGGTTATCTATTTAGATGCCGGTAGTACATGTCTTGCAGGTATTCCTTTTCTTCAATCCATTCATAATATTACGATTGTGACAAACTCCATCTTTGTAGCCTATAAATGTGCAAGACTGGATATGCACGTTATCTTAATTGGTGGAAACATTTCCAATAATGCCTATCGATCTTATGGTAATTTTGCCAGCAAAACTATTGATTATATTCATATTGATGTTGCGATTTTAGGAAGCAAGGGATTCAAAGACAACGATGGATTTACAACTTATGAAAATGAATATGAATTAAAACGGCATATTCTTCAACAAAGTGAAAAAATCATTGTGGTAGCTGATAAAAATAAATTTAATGCACACCCTGAATACACGTACTGTAAATTCAAAGAAGTGGATGTATTTATTTCAAATAAATTAACTAAAGAAGAAAAATCTCAAATCCAAGTGATCCCAAAAATAATAGAGGCAGAAGTTTAAACACTTCTGCCTTATGCATATGGATGATCAATTGTGAGAACCAAATAAATCTTTTTATCCGATTGGATATGTTTTAGAAGCATTGCCTCTATTTCTTCCTGCGTATACTTTTCTTCAAATGGAATCACCAAATCAAACACTAAATTCACATGTGTTGGACCAGATACAATTCTAAAATCATGAAATCCCCATTTTTGATCAATTTGATGAATCGCTTCGACTACTTTTTCACGATACAACTCGGTCTCAGGATCATTTACCTTTACTGGATCCATATGTAAAACCAAATCAATATTCATATTTTCTTTCACTTCACGCTCAATATTATCAATATGATCATGCGTTTCAAAAATATCTTTTGAAGAATCCACTTCTACGTGAGCACTCGCAAAAATCTTATTTGGACCATAATTATGCAACATCATATCATGTACACCTATAATTGCAGGATGTGCCATAATCCTATCTACAATGTTGTGTACAAGTTCAGGATCCGGTGCTTCTCCAATTAAAGAATTAATCATATCTCTTAATAATCCATAAGCTCCATAAATGATAATACCCGAAACTACAATACCCATATATCCATCTAAATTAAAATGTAAAACAGGTGACAACAATGTAGATACAAGAACTGCCATTGTTCCACACACATCACTAATTGAATCCAATGCGGATGCTTCTAATAAGCTTGAATCATATGTTTTAGAAAGTTTCTTATTGTATGTATACATCCAGAATTTAACTATGATAGAAACCAAAAGAATAATGACCGATGCCAATCTAAAATCAATACTTCCTAGATGAATCACTTTAGAAATACTTTCTTTTGCGGTTTCAAAGCCTAAAACTAAAATCAATATTCCCACGAATAATGATGCGATTGTTTCTGTTCTTTCATGACCAAATGGATGATCTTTGTCTGCTGGCTTATTTGCGAAATGAAAAGACAAAATTGAAATGATGTTTGATCCAGCATCCGTTAAATTGTTTACACCATCCGCTTGAATAGAAACCGAATGTACAATGGTACCAATTACAAATTTGATCACAAACAAAAACAAGTTATTCAATATTCCAACAATTCCAGATAGTTTTCCAACACTTGTTCTTACATTGGCATCTTTTGTATCTTGATAATTCTTTATAAATCTACGCACTAAAAAATTCATTATTTATCACCTTCACGTCCTTAAAGTATAGCTTACGCCAAGAGAAAATACAAAGCGTAATAGGTAGTATTATATAACTTTTAATTGCAAGTTTTTATGAAATCGTATACATTTTATGTATTGGAGGTGTATTTGTATGATCAATAAAATTGAGGTTTTGGCTGCCGATGTAGATATGACTTTAAGTGCTAAAAGCAGTCCCTTACCTGAAATCACAATACAAGCTTTAAAAGAACTACATAAAAGAAACGTAAAAATAGGTCTTGCGACAGGACGTGAAATCACTGAAGCAGAAAAAACAAAAGGTATGTTCTGGACATTAGGTTTCGAATTTGATTTCATCATTGGGATGAATGGCGGTATGATCTATGATCGTAACCTAAACAAAACATTTACGATGGATATGTTGAGCGTTGAAGAAATGAAAGAAATTCTAACTTTCTTAATGCCAATCATTGAAGAAAACAAAGTATCTGTAAATGTTGAAGGAAATCAATTACATAATGTTATGAACATTAATAACCATCTGCTTGATATGTCAAAACGAAGAAATATTCCATTAATTGACAAGACAGGAGATATTGATGGTTTCTGTGAAAAACCTGTTTATAAGTTCCTATTTAGAACAGATTCAAAAGCAACACAGCTTATTCGTAATAAAGTAGAAGAACACTATAAAGGTAAATATCAAACAATTGAAACATTCCCAGGAACGATTGAACTGATGTATAGTGGTTTCTCTAAAGGAAGAGGATTAGAAATGTATTGTGAATGGAACCAAATCAACTTAGAAAATACGATTGCGTTTGGCGATAATGAAAACGATAATTCTTTACTACTCACAAGTGGATGGGGAGTCTGTCTAAAGGATGGCAATCCAAACACAAAAGCATTAGCGGATGACATTACTGACTATGATTGTCTTGAAGGTGGTGTTGGACATTATATATTTGATCATATATTAAACAACAAGGATGTGGAATTTTAAAAATCCACACCCTTTTTTAAAAAAACATTATGTAATAGATTGGAACGTAAATGATTTTACCTTTTTGACTAATCATTCTCTCATTCGATACAACATAGCCTTTTTGAATATGGTAATCCTCACTATTCACAAAATTATTCAATGCACTATGTACTGTATAATCTTTTCCTGATTTCACCTCAATTGGAACAACAGAAAGTGAATCATAATCATCAATCAAGAAATCAACTTCTCCTTTATTTCGATTATCATAATAATACAATTTTTTGCCATGTGCCTTTAATTCACTGGCAGCAATTGTTTCATATACAGAACCTAAATTAATACTTTTTTGATCATCTAAAATCGCATTAATATTATTTCCATATAATATGCCCGTTAAAATCCCAACATCATTTAAGTATAACTTTATTAAATTCTTACTTGCAGATTCAATCAAAGGAAATTTTGGATTTGAGATAGCTTGTACATTCAAAGCGATTCCTGCACTTACCAAATATTCAAATTCTTCTTGATAGTCATTAAACGTTTTACCTCTTTTTCCCTCTATATTCTTAACAACAACTCGCTTTTTTTTATTTTCCATATTAGATGGAATTAAATCATAAATTCGACTGATTTTAAGTTTATTTTCTAAACTATATTTAGAGGCATCTGATGCATAATATTCGTGAATTTCAGCTTGAATATTTCGAACAGATACAATATTCTTCTCTGACAAATACGTATTTATAGCGTCAGGCATACCACCCACCAACAAATATTTTTTAAACAAATCCATCATTTTATTATGCATGGACTCATCTAATTCTTCTAAATGATTAAATTTATTTCTTAATGTCGAAATAACAAATTCGTTCATCCCATTCGCGTATAAAAATTCTTCAAAATCCAAAGGATACATTTGAATCTTTTGAATACTACCCATAGGAATCGATGTGGTTTGCGATAAAGTAACCCCCAACAAAGATCCGCTTGCAATATATGTAAATCGATTGTCCTGGGATAAAAATTTTAATAATGTTAATAAATGAGGATACGCCTGTATTTCATCAATAAATATCAATGTATTTTCTTTTTTTTGCATTTTATTCCCTGCAAGCATACTGACCTGTAGATAAAAATCTTCTACTGTCCTTACCTTTTCAAACAAGCGATTCCCTAAAGAATCTTCAATCATATTGATTTCGATATAATTTTCAAACAGTTTATTTCCCACATACCTTATGATATATGTTTTCCCAATTTGACGAGCCCCATCCACTAATAGGATTTTGTTTGAACCACTCTTTAAATGTTGTTCAATTGTACGTTCAACCTTTCGATAAAGCATATTTCACCTCCAAAATGACTTTTCAATATAATTTTATACACATTATAATGACTTTTCAATATACTTTAACCGCTATTTTTATGACTTTTCAATATTTTAAAAGATGGCCTAAACCATCTTTAATTCTGTTTTTGCTTTTTTAAGAATTTCATCGAAGTTTTCAGGTGAATCTGTTGGTACCTTACGAACATCGATTTTAATTCCCATTGCTAATAATTCATCAAATGTTTTTACATCATCACTTCCCATAGAAACGGCCTTTGTACATACAACCTTTCCTTGTGAGTGTGCCATTGAACCTAAGTTCAATTCTTTAATATCCACTCCACCTTTGATAGCTCTTAATGCATCTTGTGGTGTTTCAAACAACAATAACGCTTTTGTGGCTCCAAAACGAGGATCTTTCGCGACTTGGATCATCTTATCAACTGGAACGACATTTGCTTTTACTCCTGGAGGAGCTGCCTGTTCGATCATGCTCTTTCTTAAATCGTCATGAGCTACATTGTCACTAACAACAATGATACGGTTTGGCCCAACTGTCTTTGTCCAAGCTGTTGCTACCTGACCATGAAGCAAACGTGTATCAATACGTGCTAAGCCATATTTGATATGTCCATCTCCTAAAACTGTTCCTTCAGGAATTGCTCCTTGAGGCGCCGCACTTACTTCTTCTTTCTTTTCTTCTTTTGATTCTAATTCTTTTGGATTGATCTGTACACCCTCTTGTGCAGTCTGCATTACGTGTGCTGCAATTTCATGTGCTTTCTCCATAGAGAATCTAGAAGCATACGTTTCAATCAACATAGGCAAATTCAATCCTGTGACAATTGCCCATTTGTCTTCGTGACCATCTAACAAGGCACTTGCCTGATTGAATGGAGTTCCTCCCCATAGGTCAACTAAGAATAATACTTCTTCTTGATTTTCAAAAGAAGCGATCGCATCTTCCATCTTCTTTCGAATGTCTTCAGGTCCTTCACTAGGCATCAAAGTACAAGGCTTTACATTGGCTTGTTCACCAAAAATCATAGCTCCTGACTGGAAGATACCATTCGCAAATTCACCATGACTCGCAATAATTATTCCTACCATATATTATCTTTTCTCCTGTATTCTTTAAAATTAGTGTACACCAATTTTAAAGAAAGAAAACCCAATCAGCATAATACTGATTGGGCTAATATTCTTAGTTATTTGAATGTAATAATTTATTTGGAATATACATTAAACCTCGTTTAAACACATCCCAAAAACTTAATGATCTTAGCATTCGATCTGCAGGTACATATTCTCTTATAGCACGAAGTGTTTTTTTGTTGTCTTTTGTAGAGAAAGTAAAGTATGTTTTCTCATTTATGAAAATCACAAATCGAGAAATACTTTTGTTAAATAAGACACTCGCTTCTACTCGATCAATTGTATCCCATGGAATTTGAATACAATCTTCAACATTTCTTTCATTGTAGAATTCAAATGCTTTATTTCCAACCATGACATTTCCATTGGAACTCAATCCCGCAAAAGATGTTGCCTTGATTGTTAAATCAACTTTTGAATTTAATGATTGTGCCATATGTACCTCCTTAAGCTATTACATAATTCCGATTACACGACCAATAATACCAACTACGAATAATGCGATGATAATTGTGATTGGAGAAACTTTCTTCTTCAATAATTTACAGCATAATAAAGTTAATAATAAAGCAGCAAGACCAGGAATCAATGAATCTAAGTTTTGTTGTAAAGTTGTAACTTTGATTTGATTTAAACCAGTAGCTCCTAATGAAGAATATTGTTCTAATGCACTCTTAATTCCGTCAGCATTTCCTTTAATTTGTGACCAATCAATGTATGCACCTTCAGATTGAGCAACACTTGATACAACTGGAGTAAATGAAATACTTACCCAACGTTGAACCAATGCACCAATGATAAACATACCTAGAATACTTGCTCCTTGAGTAATTTTACCTAGAAGTCCACCTGACATATCTTTAGCAATTTTAGTACCTACATTGTAACCAAATTCTTGTGTATACCACATGAATGCTAAACGAATTACGTTCCATAATACGAAGAATAAGATAGGTCCTAAAAGGTTTCCACTTAATGCTAAAGAAGCTCCTAAAGCACCTAAAATTGGACGCATTGTAAACCAGAATACTGGGTCACCAACACCAGCTAAAGGACCCATCATACCAACTTTAACACCTTGGATTGCAGTATCATCTACATTTTCACCATTTGCTTTTTCTTCTTCCAAAGCAAGTGTAACACCCATTACTGGACTTGACACATAAGGGTGAGTGTTATAGAACTCCATGTGACGTTTTAAAGCAGCAATTTGATCTTCCTTGTTAGAATATAATTTTTTGATTGCAGGAATAATTGAATAGCACCATCCACCATTTTGCATACGTTCATAGTTCCAAGAACCCTGAAGGAATTGATGACGCCACCAAACTTTTTTACGATCTTGTTTAGTTAATGTAATTTTTTCAGCCATTTTCATTTACCTCCTTCAAAATCCTAGTAATCATTCAAGATGTCGCCTAATGGATCACCAGAACCAGTATTTGATCCTCCACCACTATTTTTAGCAGCATCTTTCAAACCTAAATAAACGATTGCGATAACAACACCAATTACACCTAAAGCAATTAGTGTAAATTCATTTACACAAGCAAATACGAAACCTAAAGCGAAGAATGGCCAAGTTTCTTTTGTAGCCATCATGTTGATAACCATTGCATAACCAACGGCAGCAACCATTCCTCCACCAACTGTCATACCACCAGATAACCAAGCTGGCATTGCATTTAATACGCCAGTTACAACTGAACTAGGTACGAAACATAATGCAGCAGCAGGAATCGCAATACGAACACCTTGTAAACAAATACCTACAATTTGCCAACGTTCAATTGCTCCAAAATCACCTTTTTCAGCAGCAGCATCCATGAAGTGAACAATTGGAATTGCAATTGTACGGCAAATCATAGTTAAGAATAAACCAGCTACTGATAATGGAATAGCTACGGCAATTGCTGTAGAAATAGCTGTTGTAGTATCTGTTGTTCCACCATTTAAACCTAAAACCATGATAATTGCAGAAGCAACTGAAGCTAATGCAGCATCGGGTGCAACAGCTGCACCAATGTTTGCCCAACCTAAAGCCATCAACTGCAAAGAACCACCTAACATAACACCTTCTTTTAAGTGACCAGTAACCAAACCAATTAATGTACATGCTACTAATGGTTGGTGGAATTCAAATTGGTCAAGAATTCCTTCCATACCGGCTAAGAAGGCAACAATTATAACTAAAATAATGCTAATCGCTGACATAATAATCTCCCTCTAAATTTACTTTAATTCTGTTTTTGCTTTTTTAAGAATTTCATCGAAGTTTTCAGGTGAATCTGTTGGTACCTTACGAACATCGATTTTAATTCCCATTGCTAATAATTCATCAAATGTTTTTACATCATCACTTCCCATAGAAACGGCCTTTGTACATACAACCTTTCCTTGTGAGTGTGCCATTGAACCTAAGTTCAATTCTTTAATATCCACTCCACCTTTGATAGCTCTTAATGCATCTTGTGGTGTTTCAAACAACAATAACGCTTTTGTGGCTCCAAAACGAGGATCTTTCGCGACTTGGATCATCTTATCAACTGGAACGACATTTGCTTTTACTCCTGGAGGAGCTGCCTGTTCGATCATGCTCTTTCTTAAATCGTCATGAGCTACATTGTCACTAACAACAATGATACGGTTTGGCCCAACTGTCTTTGTCCAAGCTGTTGCTACCTGACCATGAAGCAAACGTGTATCAATACGTGCTAAGCCATATTTGATATGTCCATCTCCTAAAACTGTTCCTTCAGGAATTGCTCCTTGAGGCGCCGCACTTACTTCTTCTTTCTTTTCTTCTTTTGATTCTAATTCTTTTGGATTGATCTGTACACCCTCTTGTGCAGTCTGCATTACGTGTGCTGCAATTTCATGTGCTTTCTCCATAGAGAATCTAGAAGCATACGTTTCAATCAACATAGGCAAATTCAATCCTGTGACAATTGCCCATTTGTCTTCGTGACCATCTAACAAGGCACTTGCCTGATTGAATGGAGTTCCTCCCCATAGGTCAACTAAGAATAATACTTCTTCTTGATTTTCAAAAGAAGCGATCGCATCTTCCATCTTCTTTCGAATGTCTTCAGGTCCTTCACTAGGCATCAAAGTACAAGGCTTTACATTGGCTTGTTCACCAAAAATCATAGCTCCTGACTGGAAGATACCATTCGCAAATTCACCATGACTTGCAAGAATAATTCCTACCATATATTTTCATCCTTTCTTAGAAATTCAATACGCAAAAAAAGACAGACATATACATTTAAACTGAAGACATACAATAAGCCAATAAAGATTATATCTTCAATCAAAATAGTAAATGCCTGCCTAACCAGTTACACGCTATTGAATATTCACTTTTTACACCAAAAATGTACCACCATCTGAAAGCGTTGTCAACAATAAAATCAAGAAGTTATCGTACTCGATAAGATTCTCTCCAAGTGCAAAGCTAAATAACCTAACTCCGAATCTGGCAATTCTTTATGCAAAACATGACTCAATTGTTCACATAAAACACGAGCCTGTTCATAAGCGAATGGAAACTTTTCTTTTGTGAATTCCGTAATATCCATTTGTAATTCCTCATTATTATTTAGTCTCAACAACAAAAACTTAATATGATTCATTAAACGAATATATGACAATGAATTCGCATCAATACGAATATTTAAATCGGCCTGTAATTTCTTGAAGAATTCACGAATCACACGCATAACTTCCATAGACTGCCCTACTTTATTTACCGATATAGCCGAGTGAATATGTAAGGTGATAAACGCAATTTCATCTGCATTTATTTCCTCATGCGTATATTTTTCAATAATATCCTTTGCCTTTAATGCCACTGAATACTCATCCGGAAACATAAGTTGAATATCCATATTAAATGGATTTGATGGAAAATCCTTCTCTTTAATTCTTTTTACCGCAAAATAAATATGATCCGCTAAAGATAATAAAATATCATGTTCTACTTTACCAAATCTTTTTTTTGTTAAAGTAATAATTTCAGATGAAATTTCAATATACATTGGATCAATGTAATCAAAAATATTATTCGACTTCTGTTTCGCCTGATATGACTTTTGCATCTTATATTGCTTCGCATTACGAGGAACATCCACATTTTCCCCTTGTTTTTTACCAAAACCAATTCCTTTAGACATCACAATTATTTCTTCATTTTCTTTTAAAACCAAGATTGTATTATGATTCAAAACCTTTAAAATTTCATACATATCCATTATCCCTTTACCCTTAACATCATATCATGACATTGCATTTTTCCATATTTCTTTTCTAACTCAGCACCATCTTTTATTTTTGTGAATACAACTATGATATTTTCATCCAACGCATTTTCTTTGATATACTTTAGATCTGCATTCCATAAAATATCTCCAGCATTAACTTTCTGATTTGGTTTTACCAACAATTCAAATCCCTTGCCATTAAGTTTTGCCGAATCCGTACCAAAATGAATTAAAATCTGCGTATTATCATCAATTGTGATACCAATCGCATGTTTTGTAGGATAAATCATTGAAATAATACCATCACAAGGTGAAACAACCACACCATCACTTGGACGAATCATAATTCCATCACCCATTAGTTTATGGGCAAACATAGAATCCGATGCTTCCTCTATAGGCATTACCTCACCATTTACAGGACATTCAAGTTCAAATTGTGTTTTAGTTTCTAAAACAACTTCTTTTTCCTCAAAATCATAACTTTCTGGCACATTCAACATATACTCATCCAGTTTTGTTTTTATATTTGAAGCTTGCGGACCATAAATAATTTGAATCGCATTTGGCTGACACATAATAGCAGCAGCCCCTGATTTTTTTAATAATCCCTCATTAATTAAAGAATCATCGTGAATTGTAGCCCTTAATCTTGTGATACAACAATCTAAATCGGTAAAGTTACTTCGCCCTCCTAAGCCTTGAATAATCATTTGACTTCTTGGATCAATCAAAGATTTATCAAAACTAAAATCATATTTTTTCTTATCAAACACCTTAATACTTTCGTCGCGTCCAGGAGTTTTTAAATCGAATTTCACAATCAAGAATTTAAATACACCATAATACACAAAGAAATATACAAAACCAAGTAAAACCACAATGATCCAATTTGTCTTCGCATTTCCTTGTAATATTCCAAACAACGTAAAATCTAGCAATCCGGCTGAAAAAGTAAATCCAATCGCAACCTTTAAAGCTTGTGCAACCACAAAACATGTAGCAGCTAAAAATACATGAACAACATATAATAATGGCGCCACAAACAAGAAAGAAAACTCAATCGGTTCTGTAATTCCCGTTAACGCACTTGTCAAAGCGGCCGAAAGCAATAAACTCGCCGTCTTTTTTTTAGCATCTGGATTTGCGCACTGACACATGGCTAAGGCTGCTCCAGGCAAACCAAAAATCATAAATATAAATTCTCCCGAGAAAAATTTAGTTGCACTCACACTAAAATGAGTCACACTTGGATTGGATAATTGCGCAAAGAAAATATTTTGCGCTCCAGATACCATTGAACCATTCACCATTTGTACACCACCTAAAGCACTCTGATAAAATGGCATATACCAAACGTGATGCAAGCCAAAAGGAACTAAACTACGCTTAATAACTCCATAAATAAAAGTTCCAAAATAGCCAGAATCCGATATCAATCGGCCTAAATTATAAACGGCATGTTGTAATGGTGGCCAAACAAAATACATAAGCACACCTACAAATACATATGTAATAGCACAAACAATCGGAACAAAGCGTTCTCCTTCATAAAAAGAAATCACATTTGGTAGTTGAATCTGATAAAACCGATTATGCAAATAACTAACACCAAGTCCAACGACAATTCCGCCAAATACACCCATTTCAAGTGACAACATACCGCATACCGAAGTAATGGATCCATCTAAAGCCTGGCCTGAAACTACACCATTCACTATACTTCCATCTAAACAAAGTAACGCATTAATTGTGGCATGCATCACAAAAAAAGCAATAATAGCTGCAAGTGCCGCGACTTCCTTTCTTCGCTTAGACATTCCTAAGGCAATAGAAACCGCAAAAATTAATGGTAGATTATCAAATAAAATTTTGCCCACTTGTTTTAATAAAATTAAAACACTATATAAAAAAGTCCCATTCCCTAACACAGACTCTAAATGCAATGATGCGATTGTTGTTTCATTGGTCAAAGAACTTCCTACACCCAAAAAAATACCTGCTACAGGAAGTACTGCAATAGGTAACATAAAGGATTTTCCCATTCTTTGCAAAAAGCTAAATACATGATGTTGTTTCATTTATTAACACCTCTACTGTATTTATGATGATAAATGACATTTGTCAAAAAGTCCATAAGAAAAGGTTATGAAGAAGAAATACCTTGATGGTTGATCGATGAATTATTTACAAATGAACCTGAAGAAAACTATATGATGCACTGTCCTGAATGTAATCATAAAATGATTGTAAAAAAATAATTCAACAACTAAAGACAAATACAAAATGTTGGCTATTACGATCGTCCTTTTTGTCGTTGTGGATAACCCACAAATTATGACAATTTGATAGTTTTTCACATACTGCATTTCCCTATTTCCAAACCAAAATCTTAATATACAAGAAAAACGTCTTTACTTATGCAAAGACGGCTATATCCTATCATACAAATTTAACAGAAATCTGTATATTATATGGTTTTAAAGACTATACAAGTTTTAAGTGCCTTTAAAAAAGAATTTGGTAGTCGCCAAAGGAATTTAAGGAATTATCTGTAAAAGCACAAGAAAAGCAAGATTAATTTCTTGCTTTTGATATTTTCATGACCCAATAGCCCTTATCACGAGCCATTTTTTCTACTTCATAGCCTTTTTCTTGTAAATAATGAATTGCACTTTGAGCACCATGCTGCTTGCGCATTACGATCCAGAAATGACCATCTGTAGCTAAATGTTCCATACATTGATCAAACAATGAATAAATCATAGCCTTTCCCGTCCGTATAGGTGGATTTAAAAGAATGCAAGCATACTGGCCTTCATTTATACCAGACTGACATACTATCTTTGCCTTACGACGATATTTTTTCATGTTTGAATCAGCAAGTTGACAAGCTCTTTGATTCACATCAATCATTGTCATTTCGGTATGCTTCCAATATTCCATTAAAATCAATGCGATTGGGCCAATTCCACAACCTAGATCTAATGTGCTTTCTGGTTCAGATTCGTTGTCGAGTACTGTTTCTAAAAGAATACGCGTACCTTCATCCAATTTATCTTTACTGAAAACTCCCGCATTGGAATTTAACTTATATGTGAAATCACGAAAATGTATCGTTATTTCTTCTGGTGCATCTTTTACAACATCATTTGTGAAATAGTGTGCCATACTACTTTGTAGCAGCTTCTACAATTGCATCCGCATCAATCTTGTATTTTGCGAATAAAGCAGCTGGTTTTCCACTTTCACCAAATACATCTTGAACACCGACACGAACAAGCTTGCATGCTGTTCCAGTTTCAGCCAATACTTCTGCCACAGCACTTCCTAAGCCACCGATAATTGAGTGTTCTTCGCAAGTTAC
Organism: uncultured Solobacterium sp.; assembly: GCA_900547815.1. Taxonomy (GTDB): domain Bacteria; phylum Bacillota_I; class Bacilli_A; order Erysipelotrichales; family Erysipelotrichaceae; genus Holdemanella. The sequence goes on along the minus strand of URHY01000005.1, from coordinate 31,128 downwards.
GATTTTATCGTGAGTTTTTGCAAGTTCAACAATCAATTCTTTATCGATTGGTTTAATTGTATGAATATTTACTACAGTTGGAGCTGTTTCCATTTTCTTAGCAGCCTCTAATGCTTCTTGAACCATTAATCCAGTCGCTACTAAAGCAACTTTTTCACCTTTTTGAAGGACAACACCTTTTCCTAGTTCAAATTTATAGTCGTCTCCATTTACGCTTTCAACGCCACTACGACCTAAGCGAACGTAGCAAGGACCATCAATTTCAGCTACAGCCTTGCATGCTTGTTTAGCTTCATTGTAGTCACATGGAACGATAACTTTCATACCTGGAATACCACGCATCAAGCTAATATCTTCAATACATTGGTGACTTGCACCATCTTCTCCAACACTAATACCAGCGTGAGAAGCACATACTTTTACATTTAAGTGTGGATAGCCAATACTGTTACGGATTTGTTCAAATCCACGTCCAGTCGCAAACATTGCAAAAGTTGATGCATACGCAATCTTTCCACTAGCTGCAAGACCTGCCGCAACACTCATCATATTTCCTTCAGCAATTCCCATGTCAAAGTGACGAGAAGGATCTACTTTTTTGGCTTCTCCACTCTTTGTACTACCAGCTAAGTCAGCATCTAATACAACGACATTTTCGTTTTCAACCATTAATTCTTTTAAAGCATCACCATAAGCGACACGTGTAGCTACTTTTGCCATTATTCTGCCTCCAATTCTTTCATTGCAGCATGGTATTGTTCTTCATTTGGTGCTACTCCATGCCATCCTTGTTGATCTTCCATAAATGAAACACCTTTACCTTTAATTGTTTTGGCAACAATTACAGTTGGCATTCCTTTCGTTTCGCGAGCTTCTTTTAATGCGGCACGCAATTGATCAAAATCATGACCATCTACATTGATTACGTGACAGTTGAAAGCTTCGAATTTTTTATCCAAAGGATAAACACTCATAACTTCATCTACATGACCATCAATTTGAAGGTTGTTGTTGTCAACAATAATACATAAATTATCTAACTTATAGTGAGCTGCTGACATTGTAGCTTCCCATACTTGTCCTTCTTGGCATTCACCATCTCCAAGTACAGTATAAATACGGTGATTATTTTTATCCAATTTATTTGCCAATGCCATACCTACAGCACAAGAAATACCTTGTCCTAAAGAACCTGTAGACATATCTACGCCTTCTACATAATTCATATTAGGATGTCCTTGTAAACGTGAATTGATAGCTCTAAAAGTTGTCAATTCTTCTTCTGGAAGGAATCCTTTTTCAGCAAGTACTGCATATAAAGCTGGACTTGCATGTCCCTTACTCAATACAAAACGATCACGATTTAATGTATTTAAGTTTTCCTCATTAATATCCATTTCTTCAAAGTATAACTCTGTCAAAATGTCAGTTGCACCTAAACTTCCACCCGGGTGTCCACTTTGGGCACTATACACTTCTTTCACAATATTTCTACGAATATTTTTTGCGTGCAATGCAAGTTCCTTGTTTTCCATAATATTTACGCTATCTCCTTTTTGCGCATACATTATAACAAACTTTTTCCCACAATACACCCCCTACAAAAAGTCAATTATTTCACAAATGCATATCTTGCCAAACATAAGCAGCATCATTGATCAATTCCACGTCTTTTTGAGAAATTCCAATCAATTCTAATACTTCAAAAATGTCTAACCCTTTACCAAATAGCTTTTTAAAACAATCCCTTCTCGCATTTGCCTTCTCTTGTTTGATTACTCTTTCTAACACTTCTTGAATCACATCTGAATGCGCATGATAAAACATCCCATCCAATTTTAAGGAAAGTTTTTCATCTACATCCAAAAATAATTTCCTTAATGTATCAATATCACATCCTCGATTCATCAAAAGTAAATAAAAACTGCGAATTTCCAAGTTATACACTCGTTTACGAAACAATTCAAATTCTACATCTAATTCTTCCATTTTATAATCTCCTTTTTTCTACACTCTCTTATACGTAAAAAAAGGAGAAATTCACAAAAAAAGTGAGAAATTAATCTCACTTTTCAACTTCATAAATCATAGCACCAAAACTAGGTACGTTAACTTCAATCATATATGGTTGATTATGTCTTGTAAGACGCATAGCTTGTACTTCTTGAGGCGTATGGTCTTTTAAATTTCCATTATATTTATCCCACTCTGTATTTAAGATTTCCTTATATTTACCTTTACAAGGAACACCAAATTGTTGGTGATCATATGGATTTGTAGAGAAATTCATAATAATGACAAAGTCTTTCTTTGACCCTCTACGAATAAATGAGAACGTATTTTGTCCAACATTATCTGCATCAATCCAACAGAAACGACTCGGATCATAATCCTGATTGAAGAATGCATCATTTTCTGTGTAGATCTTACCTAAATCTTCACATAGATGTTTAAACGCATCATGCATTGGATAATCCAACAAGAACCAGTCACAACTCTTTTGTTCGTCCCATTCACGCAATTGTCCAATTTCATTCCCCATGAAATTCAATTTTTTACCAGGGTGCGCAAACATATATACATATAAAGCTCTTGCCTGGGCAAACTTATCTTCATAACTTCCCCACATCTTATCTACAATTGTTGCCTTACCATGTACAACTTCATCATGACTAAATGGCAAGATGAATCTTTCAGAATAGAAATAAGCCATTGAGAATGTAATATCGTGGTGATGCCACTTGCGATAAATCGGATCTCTTTTCAAATAAGACAATGTATCGTTCATCCAACCAAGATCCCACTTATAGTCAAATCCTAAGCCACCTGCATAACTAGGTTTAGTGACATTAGGAAAATCACTAGAGTCTTCTGCAATCAACATGATTTTTCCTTGATATTCTTCATTCAACAAGTAATTCATACGCTTCATGAAATCACATGCACCTTCATTTACTCCGTTATTTTTATTTCCATGCCAGAAAATCGCATTACTAATGGCATCCATTCTCAATCCATCTACATGATAAACGTCTATCCAGAAATTAGCTGCAGACATTAAGAATGAACGAACTTCTTCTTTCCATAAGTCAAAGTTAGCTGTTCCCCATTCACTGTTGGCATCTTCTGGTTTTGAATATTCATATAAAGGAGTGCCATCAAACATTCCTAATGCATAATTATCCTTCACGAAGTGCACAGGCACAAAATCCATAATAACACCGATACCCGCTTCATGAAGTGCATTCACAAAGTGCATCAATTCATGATTTGTTCCATAACGAGATGTACTTGAAAAATAACCCGTACATTGATATCCCCAAGAACCATCAAATGGATATTCACATAATGGCATAACTTCTACATGTGTAAAGTGATGTTTCTTACAGTGTTCAATTAGATCCTTTTCAATTTCATGATATTGTACAAATTCTTCGTTCTCATCCTCTTTTTTCCATGAACCAACATGCATTTCATAAATATTCACAGGTGAATCAAAACCCTTATTTCTTTGATTTAACCATTCTTTGTCGGTCCATCCATCATAACTTAAATCCGATATAATACTTGCCGTATTCGGTCTTAATTCACTATAAAAAGCATATGGATCCATTTTATCTACCAATTCACCATTTGCCTGCCATACACGATATTTATAAGAATCCTGATTCTTTGCACCTTGCACAAAACATTCCCAAATACCACGTTTATCTTTTTTCATTTTACTAGCTTGGTCGTCCCAATTATTGAACGTCCCAATTACTGATATATTTTTTGCGTTTGGAGCATATACTCGAAAGCGAACGCCATCCCCTTCTAAATGTGCACCAAAAATATTATATGCATGTATATCACGCCCTTCAAAAAAGGCTTTTGTCTTTCTTTGATCCATAATGATATAACCTCCGTACATATATTTTATACCGGAATGGAAGAAACTTAAAGCAGATTTTTTAGATTTTGAAAACGCTTACCAATATGCAAAAAAGATGCAACTATCGTTGCACCTCCATGAATTGATGTAATATATTCTCTAAATCTTCCAATGTATTCATTTGTGACATCTCATTCTTAAAGATTCTTGAACTTGGAAGCCCCTTTAAATACCAGCTAGCCAAACCTCGCATTTCACGAATAGCTACCTTTTCACCTTTTGTATCCGCTAAGCCTCTGGCATGATCCATACAAATCTCAATGCGATCTTCCATTGAAAATTCATGTTTCTGACCTGTAATCGAATCCACGCATTCTTGAATCAAAAATGGATTTCCAACAATCCCACGACCTAGCATAACGGCATCACACCCTGTTTCATTCATCATACGATGAAAATCTTCTACACTACGAACATCCCCATTTCCGATAACAGGAATCGACACAGCGTCCTTCACTTGTTTAATATAAGACCAGTCTGCTTTTCCTTCATACATCTGATTACGTGTACGTCCATGTACAGCTACAGCACTAACGCCTACACTCTCCATAGCCTTTGCCATTTCAACACAATTGATATGATATGTATCAAAACCTAAACGCATCTTAACTGTCACTGGTTTATTTACATTTTGGACTATATTTGACACCAATTCTTTGGCATAATCAATATCTTTCATCAAGAAACTTCCAGCCTGTGCTTTAATCACCTTATTTACAGGACACCCCATATTAAAGTCAATAATATCACAATTTGTTTGTGTATCTAAATATTTAGCGGCATATACAACTGTATCAATATCATGTCCAAACAACTGAAAAGATACTGGATGCTCATTTTCATCGATTGCACACATCTGTTTTGTCTTTAAAGAATCATAGTACAATGCCTTGTCACTTACCATTTCGTTACAAACTAAACCAGCACCAAAACGTTTCGCAATTCTACGAAATGCGATATTACTAATACCTGCCATTGGCGCAATGACTACAGGATTATCGATTTCTACATTTCCAATCTTAATCATGCATCTTACTCGCAATCGCTCTTAATTCTTCTTCTGTAAAATGATACGATTCATTACAGAAATTACATGTGATATCACAACCATGTTCTTTATCCGCCATATCTAACACATCTGATTTTTTTATTGTTCCCAAAGCTCTAGCCATACGTACTTTTGAACATGGACAATCATAAGCCACTGGTTGTGTCGTTAAAATCTTGGCATCTTCAAACATGTCATTTGCCAAATCTTCTAAACTTGAATCATCATATTCCTGAATTAAAGTACTCATTGGTTTTAATCCTTCAAGTACATGCTCGCAAATCGAAATATCAGTTTCCGTTGCATCCGGAAGCATTTGTAGAATCATAGCTCCAGCACTGGCAACACGACCATCTGTTCCAATTAAAACTCCACATGATACCGCTGTTGGTGTTTGTTCAGACAAAGTAAAGTAATAGGCAAAATCATCCCCAATTTCACCACTTTGAAGTTCTACAGAACCAGAAAAGTTTTCTTCCATGCTTAAATCTTTTGTAACTGTTAAAGTTCCATCTGTACCTACGACGGCGCCAACATTTAGTTTACCCGGACGAATCAAAACATCCTCTACATGTGGATTTGAAACAAAACCACGAACATTTCCATTCGCATACGCATCTACCACAATTGAACCAATTGGACCATGCCCATTAATTGTGATTGATAACATTTCTTCTTCTGATTTCAACATAGCACCCATCATACTTGCTACAGACAATGTTCTTCCTAAAGCTGCACAAGCACATGGATGCAAATCAAAACGATCTTGCGCTTCCTGTACTAAATCAGTTGTGCGCACAATATATAAACGAACATGCTCATTTAAAACAAGAGCTTTTAATAGTTGATCTTTCATAATATCCTCCGCATATAAAATTCACTAGCACCATTCTACTGAATTCTCTTTTCCATTTCAAGCCAAACTAAAAGCCATCAATCGATGGCTTAAGTATGCAATTAATCTTTTTTCTTAGTTAATTCATTGAACGCATCATCCAAATCCTTTTGATCAACGCCAGTTGGAGTTTCTGGAATCTCTGGAACTTGAACTTCTTCTTGTTCTGGTTTTTCCTCTTCTTCACTTGTTTCAACATTAGGATCTGTTAACTGTCCATAATTCATTAAATTAGTGATTTCTTCATTCGTTAATGTTTCATGTTCATACAAATTATTCGCAATCAAATCCAACAAATCTTTGTTTTCAGTTAAGATTTTACGACAATTTTCATGGCACTCATCTACAATCGCGCGAACTTCTTTATCAATTTCAGCTGCTACACCTGCAGAATAATCACTACCCTTTGTGTAATCTCTTCCTAAGAAGACATTTCCTTGAGGATCTGCATATTGGATAGGCCCTAAACTAGACATACCATATACACGAACCATATTCTTGGCAATTTCAGTCAATTTTTCAATATCATTTACAGCACCTGCACTGATTTCTCCAAATTGGATTTCTTCAGCCGTACGACCACCAAGTAAACCAGTGATCTGCGCAATAAATTCAGATTTTCTATGGAAATACTTCTCTTCACGAGGTGTCATCAAGTTATATCCACCTGCATCTCCACGAGGAATAATAGTAACTTTCTGAACCATATCAGCATCTTCAAGCTTCAAACCAATAACGGCATGTCCTGCCTCATGATAAGCCACAAGGATTTTATCCTTTTCCGTATATTTCTTACTCTTTTTCGCAGGTCCCATCATAACACGGTCAATGGCTTCATCTAAATCGGTCATAGTGACCTTAGCTTCATTTTTACGAACCGCTAAAATAGCACCTTCATTCAATACATTTGCCAAATCAGCTCCAGAGAATCCAGGGGTACGTTTTGCCAAATTTGCTAGTGAAACATCACTCGCCAATTTTTTATTACGAGCATGTACATGTAAAATAGCTTCACGGCCCTTAATATCCGGTAAACTAACAGTAACGCGACGATCGAAACGACCACTACGAAGTAATGCAGGGTCTAAAACATCTGGACGGTTTGTAGCTGCAACCACTACAATTCCAGCATTGTCTGTCATACCATCCATTTCAACCAACAATTGGTTCAATGTCTGTTCACGCTCATCGTTTCCACCGCCCATACCAGCTCCACGCTGACGTCCTACGGCATCAATTTCATCAATAAAAATAATACATGGTGCACTCTTTTGTGCGGTTTTAAACATATCACGTACACGACTTGCACCTGTTCCGACAAACATTTCAACAAAGTCAGAACCAGAAATTGAGAAGAAAGGAACATTGGCTTCTCCAGCTACGGCTTTGGCAAGTAAAGTTTTACCAGTTCCTGGAGGCCCAACCATCAAGATTCCCTTAGGAATGTGTGCTCCCATATCCGTAAATTTCTTTGGTGAACGCAAATAATCAATAATTTCTTTTACTTCTTCTTTTTCTTCTTCACAACCTGCAACATCTTTAAAACGAACTTTTACATTTGATTCAACACGAGCTTTTGATTTCGCAAATTCGAATGCTTTATTGTTGCCTCCACCACCCATTTTTGCGAACATGAAATAGAAGAATACCGCAATAATTAAGAATGGAATAATTTGAGATAGAATCGAAATCCATACACTACCTTGATTAGGATCTTCTACAGTTAATTTTCCACCATTTCTCTGCAAAGACTTTTCTAATTTTTCAATATTCTTTTCTGTTCTTGGAACAATAACCTTGTATCCAACTGTCTTTGAATTCTGCTCATAAGTTCCTTCCAAATGGATTACAGTGGAACTAATTGTCATGGAACTCTTTTTAAAATCAACTTCATCTACAATTTTCTCAAATTGTGTATAATTCATTTGTACAGTACTGCCCTGTGAACTATAAAAAACTAATGATAATACAATTGATAAAATGAAGATGGTTGGTAAATAATTTAACCACTTCTTCATAATCTTCCTCCTACTGATAAATTTCCGGCTTTAAAACACCAATAAATGGTAAGTTACGATACTTTTGATTGTAATCCAATCCGTATCCAACCACAAATTCATTTGGTACTTCAAAACCAACATAATCCGCTTCGATTTCACAAACACGACGACTTGGTTTGTCTAATAATGTTACACAACGAACATCAAGACACCCTTTATTTTTAAACATTTTCTTAACTTCAACTAAAGTTCTACCCGTATCAATAATATCTTCTACAACCAAAATAGAACGGTTTTTACAAGATAAGTCCATATCCTTTAAAATACGAACATCTCCAATAGATTCTGTTCCATCGTATGAACTAACTGACATAAAATCAATTTCACATGGAAATTCAAAACGCTTGATCAATTCAGCCATAAAAGGAACACTTCCCTTTAATAATCCAACTATAATTGGAGTTTCTCCAGATTCTTTATAATCTTTTTCTATCTGATGTGCTAGTTCTACACAACGATTTTCAATTTCTTCTTCACTTAATAAAACTTTTTCAATATCTTGAGCTATCATATGGTGTTTTCTCCTTAAAGTACTTACACATTGTAACATAAACATTTAATCTAGACCATTTATTTTAAAGTAGAACTGTTGATTTTGTGAATAATGTTTTACATCACATCCAAGTCCTGGCACAAAAATTACATTTCCCACTTTATTTTCCACTACAAGCCAATATTTTCGATGTATCTTACTGATTTTTCGATCCACAAAAAATCGATGTACATTCTTATTTCCAAACCGCATTTGAATTGTATCGTTAACTCTAACACGACGTATCACTAAAGGAAAGTCAGATGCATCTACACTAAACATTTCAATTGTTTTCCCCTCGTTTTTAATTATAAAATCCGGATAATCTTTAACTTCTAATTCATCCAATTTATAATACACATCTTTAGGACTAGGCATAAAATACAACTTACCCCCATGTCTTTCCAATAACCAGTTCTCTATTTCAATTAACACATCTCTTCTTAATTGAACACATAATTCTTCCATATATTTTTTTGAGAAATGATGCTGCAACGTTTGGAATAAAAAAGTATCTAGATATAGCCACGTATCTTTTTGATTTAGTAAGGCATCTACATCGTTATTCCAACCTTTATAAAAATCTTCTATACCCTCTCTTTTGATTTGCCATAGTTCATTCTCATTTTGAATCTTTAAGATCCACGCTTCCTTTTCTTTGCGACTCATCTTCTCGATTTGTGTATGGCGAATCACATTACGCGTATAATGATTCGTCAAATTAGATTCATCAATACCAAAAGACACACCATTCTCATTACAATACTGTTGCAATTCATTCTTTGTAAAACTAAGTAGAGGACGAATGATTTGATATCCATGTCTTATACTTTCTTCTTTTAATCCGTACCAGTCACAAACCATATTTCTTTTCTTCTGAAATAAATATGTTTCAATCACATCATCCATTTGATGAGCAACATATAATATTTTTGTATCGAACTCATCTGCTACTTTTTCAAAAAAAGCATAACGAACATCTCTTGCCCATGCCTGAAAATTTCCTTTCTCATGTACCGGATAACAAACCCGAACAGGAATATCATACTTTCTACAATATTCTTTTACGATATTTTCATCCCTGTCAGCCGTATCTCGATGTTTATAATTTACATGCGCAACAACAATGTCTTTGCCTTGCTTATTCAATTGATCTAATAAAGCCATACTGTCAGGTCCACCTGAACAGGCTACTACACATTTTGACATACGACTATTATAACATCATTTGTAAAACACACTTCTTAATTTTCTCAAACAAATAAGAATCCGGAGCAATATGAGCCTTTACATCAATAACTCTTGCTGAATTGATCCATTTTGCATCATTTAAGAATAATACACTCGATTTATTCAACCCCTCAATCTCTGGTAAACGCATCAAATGACGTTTTCCTGTATGTGATACAGGATCATATGCTTTATGGTACGCACTACTATTTCCACTCATGGGTACCACAAAAATTTTCCCATGTTTCATCGCCAAAACCAAACCAAAATGTTGATAACCTACCTCACTTAAATAAGCTAAGCCAAAATCTGTAAAGCATATGTCACCTACCTTAATATATACCTTGGCTTCTAAACTTGAATACATCTGTTTTCTTTGACAGAAGTTTAATTTCGAAAGCATGTAATCATACACTTCATTTTCATTTAAACCTGATAAAAGTTTTTCTTCAGCAACTCTAGCCTGCGATGTGATTTTTTGTGTGTATTCTGTTGTTTTATTATTTTTCTTTTTTTGCCATTCATTCGGTTCCATAAGTCTCATTTTAACAGTCCAATGTGAAAACAATATTAAAAGTAGGCCGTTTAGCCTACTTTTTTTAAAATTTTCTAGATTTTCTTTGAATACGATGCCACAACCCAATCAAAGGATGGAATTTTTCACTGATCATAGCCGATTTTTCAATAAATATTTCCACCGCCAACAAAATAACCACCATAACAAAGAAACCAATATTTCGATTGATCATATACGCAAAGGCACTCAAACCAAATAGCGCCGTTAAACCACACATTATAATAACTGTATTTCGATGTCCAAATTGGCGCATCAACAAATGATGAATATGACTTTTATCAGCTTCCATAAATTTCATACCTTTTAAGGTACGTCTTAAAATTGCAGAAAGTGTATCAATAATAGGTAGCATCAACAATAAAATAGGTAATGCCAAAGTAAGAATCGTACTTGATTTAAAGCCCAGTAACGAGATAGCTGAAATCATAAATCCCAAAAATAAAGATCCACAATCTCCCATAAAAATACTAGCAGGATGGGCATTATAGGCTAAAAAGCCAAATGTTCCTGAAGCCAGAATAAATGCGATACTTAATAAATCTAAACGTCTTTCAATGATTGCGATAGAACCAATGACCACAAGAGCAATAACACTCATACCACCAGCCAAGCCATCCAAGCCATCAATCAAGTTTACCGCATTGGTGATACCAGCCACCCAAACAATCGTAAAAACAAATGAAATAATACCCGTATCAATTTGTATACCTAAAGGTAAACGAATAATATCTACAGAAATCCCAAAATAAATCAATACTAAAGCTGCAATGACTTCTAAAGTCAATTTCACCAATGGTTTTATATCAATCAAGTCATCGATCAATCCGGTAAAAAACATAATACTGCTTCCAATTACCAATCCCTTGATTTGTAAATCTGCCTTCACAAATATAGCCATTGTGATAATAAAAGATAAATAAATAGCAACGCCACCAATACGCGAAATTTTTCCATGATGAATTGTTCGCTTATTTTCTTTGGCATAGGCACCACAATATATCGAATATTGCTTCACAATAGGTGTTAAAATCAATGAAATCAAAAATGGCAATAAAATCATTTTATAATCAATCACGCTGACTTTACCCCCTTTAATGCTTCTATCATATCGTATTGTCCACGTTTTGTACAAAGAACTGGACAAGAAATACTTTGAGCAATATATTGTGAAGTACCGTAACAATCGGCTAAACCTCCACTCATTTCTATTCCATGCACTAAAAAATACTCTTGTAAAGAAGCCGGAAGACTATCAAAACAATGTTTTACCCATAAAGAAATCTGCGATGAAACCATTTCAAATGCAGGCCATAATAAACTTGATTCAATTTGAACTTGATGTAGATTTTGTCTTTCATCAAAACCATAACACATCAACAAACTATTTTTTTTATATTTAAAAGCATGGCTTGCCATTTCCTTTAAATGTGCCGCATCCATTTTAGTAATAAAACATCCCGTTTCCATATACACTATCTTTTGAATCTGCTCATCTATTTGAATTCCGGCATAAAAAATTGTTTTAGATACGATAGCTTTATCATATGTACATATATGAATTTCCGTATAAGAATGTCCACTATGCACTAAAAAGCAAGGATTTTCTTCTTGCAAAACCTCTAAATTCGAAATAAGTTCAACCTTACGTACTCCACAATTTAAACACGTCTGCTGCCATTGTTCACGCTGTCTTTGTGTCGCTTCACTTGGTATAATGACCAGTACGCTAGGTCTTAGTAAACTATCATAAGCATGAAGCTGGTCCAATCCCTCATGAATCAAAGGTTCAATCGAATGAAGAATTTGACCATGTGATATTGGATACTGAATTTGAACTGTATCTAAATCCTTGTATAAATAAGCAAGTGCTTGATTTGATACTCCTAAAACTTCAGATCCTTTTTCTGCGATTATTGTCTTCAAAACAACTTGTTTCTGTGTAGAAAAATCATAAAATCGTGCTGAATACGCCCCAATATCAAGGGCAATCCATTTATCAAGCAAAGCCATTATAGATTGTTAATTGTAGAATCGCCTGACTTGATACATACGCAAGACAAAGCGATAAAAGAAACATTAAAATCTGCACTTTCTTAGGATTTTTTACACTACAAATCTTTTCAAACTGAATACTTGAAATCGCATAAAAACTTAAACCAAAACACGCAAAGAAAACTAAATAAGAAATTACAGAAGCTGCCATACTAGCCTCCTACATGTACAATTTCTACAAAATCGTACTTTTCTTTTAGCTGCTCATATGCACTTGAAATCACATCTTCATCTACACTGAACCCTAACATACTAGAACCAGAACCCGACATCAAAATTCGCACTAAACCTGCATCTTCCATATCCATTTTCACTTGATTTAATTCCGGTTCAATCTCAAATGCGATAGGTTCTAATGCATTAGCCATAGTTTGATATAAAAGATCCATATTTTTTTCACGAATACTTGATTCTACTAAATCCACATCCGGATGAAACGGACGAGATTCTTTCCACTTTGAAAAAGCATTGGCCGTAGAAATTCCAAACTCTGGCTTTACAACCACAACATCAAATTTCCAATCACTATCAATTGGCATAATTTTCTCACCAATTCCTTTTACTCTAGCCCATTTATCATGAATACAAAAAGGAACGTCTGCCCCCACTTGTTTTGTGATTTCATATAAATTTTCTTCTGTCTCTTCAATACCTTCCATTTTTAAAATAGCTTTACATACTGCTGCTGCATCAGCACTTCCACCACCAAGTCCAGCCTGCGCAGGAATATGTTTTTTAATAGATACTTTAAAACAAGAATTCAAATGATATGTATCTTTTAAAACCTGAATCATTTTAGAAACTGTATTATTCTCCGGTAATTTCATACCTTCACAGATAACTTCATCAACTTCATTTTTCTCAACATCAATTTCATCAGAAATTGAAATAGGTGCCATAATCATATCTAAAGAATGATATCCATTATCCATTCTTTTTACGACATCCAATGCTAAATTAATTTTTGCCCTTGCCTCTACTTGCATAAGTCACCTCATATAATCGAATAAAATCTTCTAGTGTACACTGTTGTGCACGTGTACTTGGCTCTATATTTACTTGTTCTAACAACTCTTTTGCGAGAGCTTTATCACTCACAAAATTTTGAAAATTATTATATATTGTCTTTCTTCTTTGCGTAAAACAAGCTTTCACTAAATCAAAGAAATAATTCTCATCTTCTAAATGATATTTATGATGAAAAGAAAACTGAATAACCATAGAATCTACATTCGGACTTGGCCAGAACACTCTACGTGATACATCCATTACTTTTTTTACATCACAACGATATTGTGTAATCACACTCAGCGCATTATATTCTTTATCGTTTTCATGTGCCAAGAAACGTTCACCCACTTCTTTTTGCATCATAACTGTAATTCTTTCAATCTCTTCATTTGCCTCAAACAACTTAAATAAAATTGGCGTTGTGATGTAGTAAGGAAGATTTGAGGCGAACACAACCTTTTGCCCAGGTTTTCTGAATTCACGAATCTTTTCATCAATATCCACCTTTAAAATGTCTTCCAACACAATCTGAAGATGATCAAAACCAATTTCATTCTCTAATACAATTGGTAATCTTTCATCAATTTCAAAAGCTACAACCTGATCACTTTTTTCACATAAAAACTGCGTTAAAGCTCCAATTCCTGGACCAATCTCAAAAACCAATTCGTCCCTGGATTGAATAGCAGCATTCGCAATTTTTTCGACAACCCCAGGTTCAATAATAAAATTTTGTCCAAAGCTTTTCTTTGTGAAAACATTATACTTTTCTTGAATCTCTTTTGTTTTCTTTACTGTTGCGATTGCCTGTTTCATGAAAGACTCCTCTCAATTATCTCTTCTTTTTTCACATTCATCTGATTTAAACGCTTAAAACACGTTTTCGCGTTACAAGGCCCTACATGGAAATCCTCACATACTTTAAAACGCAAATCTTTATTTCCTACTAAACCTAAGTCAATAAAATCTTGCCAGCTCAATACTTCTTCTTTATTCTCAAACGTTACATAATTACATAAAGCATCCCATAAATCTTCTTTACTTGCATGCTCTACACCTACTTTTTTTGGTGTCTTTGCCTTTTCCTTATTAATAAACGCATGTTTACATCCACTAACACTACCACTAATTAGTCTACGAATATGTTCTCCTGGTGTGTCTGGATCCGTAAAGATAATGACACCTCTAGTCTTTTGAGCTTGTCTTACACGCTCAATCGTTTTTTCATTGACCTGATCTCCACCTGTCTCTATCGTGTCACAGTCAAAAAAAGACTGCAACGTATTTGTGTCATTTTTTCCTTCAACGACAATAATTTCCTTAATATGTTGTTTCATTTGTCTCCACCACATGTTTCGTTGTAAAACCAGCTCCATGTACCTGATGCACATCATTCACTATAATAAAAGCTTTTGGATCAATCTCTAAGACACTTGATTCTAATAATGGATATTGTTTCTGCTTAATAACACACATCAACACAGGCTTAGGTGCTTGTGTATATCCTCCACTTCCATCTAGAATCGTTACACCACGATCCACTGTCTCTAATAAAATACGACGAATTTGTTTCCATTCCGTTGATATAATCATAACATTTTTTGCGGACTGCATACCAAGCATTACCGTTTTATCAATAGCCACACCACAAACAAATACAGACATAATACCAATCAAAGCTGGAGTTAAACCGTGTGTTACAACACCTAATAAAACCGTTAAGCCATCCACGATCATTACACTTGTTCCTTCAGGAATTTTCAAATACTTATGTAAGACCAAAGCTAAAATGTCCATACCACCCGTACTTGAATTCACTCTAAATACCAATCCTAAACCAATACCTACAATGACACCGGCATAGATTGTAGCCACATAAGGAGGCATCACAAATGTATCTTTAGGAAACATCGCAGCAACCTGGGATAAACTTGTCACAAAGATTGGATATACAATTGTAGAAATTACGGATTTCATCGCAAATTGTTTTCCTAATAAAAGTGCACCCAATATAAATAATCCAATTGTCAAAGCATCAATCATTAAGACGGTATCAACTGGAAGGATTGGATGTAATGCGACAGCCACACCAGCAACACCACCCGTTAATATATTATTAGGAAGTATAAAAAAGGAAACCGAACATGCAACTACAAAGTTTCCAAGTATAATCATTATAAAGTCATGTATTTTATTCTTACTCATATGTATACCTCTTCTAGCCTACATGATTATAGCATTTTTTTCTTATTTCGTTTTTAAAAATATTACTTGCATAAAAGAAACTTTATCCGTATAATAGTCCGGGTTATATAAGTTCATGATATGGTTGAACGTTCATACCTACTACCGAAAACAGTAGACTATAGCCTTCAAATAGGAGGAAAATAAAATGCAATACGATATCATTATTATTGGTGCTGGGCCTGGAGGAATCTTCTCTGCCTACGAATTACTTAAAAACAAACCTGAATTAAAAATTGGTGTATTTGAAGCGGGTGCTCCATTAGAAAAAAGAAAATGTCCAATCGATGGAAAGAAAATCAAATCATGTATCCATTGTAAATCATGTGCTATCATGAATGGTTTTGGTGGAGCCGGAGCATTCAGTGATGGAAAATATAATATCACAAATGAATTTGGTGGAAACCTATATGAATATGTAGGTGAACAAGAAGCTATCGATTTAATGGAGTATGTTGATGAAATCAACTGCAAGATGGGTGGAGCAAAAACGCGTTTATACGCAAATTCAGATGCAGCTATCGCTAAAAAATGTCTTCAAAATGATCTTCACTTATTGAAGGCAAAAGTACGTCACTTAGGAACAGATATTAACTATGTTGTACTTGAAAATCTATACAATGATTTAAAAGACAAAGCCGAATTCCATTTCTTTAAACACATCGATATGGTAAATAAAATTGAAGATGGATATGAAGTAGTTTGTGGTGATGAAACATATACATCTGCACAATGTATCATCTCTACAGGTCGTTCAGGAAGTAAATGGATGGAATCTGTATGTTCAAATCTAGGTATTGAAACAAAAAGTGATCGTGTAGACATTGGTGTTCGTGTTGAATTAAATGCCGATACATTCTCAGAATTAACAGACTCATTATATGAATCAAAAATCGTATATCGTTCAAAAAAATATCAAGACCGTGTTCGTACATTCTGTATGAATCCTAGAGGTGTTGTCGTAAACGAAAACACAAACGGAATCATAACTGTAAATGGTCACAGTTATGAAGATCCTGCTCGTTTCACAAGCAACACAAACTTTGCCCTATTAGTATCAAATCATTTCACAGAACCATTCTCACAAAGTAACCAATATGGTGAAAGTATTGCCCGTCTATCAAACATGTTAGGTGGTGGCGTTATCGTTCAACGTTTTGGTGATTTGATTCGTGGACAACGCTCAACTCCAAGCCGTATTGCACAAGGATTCGTAACTCCTACATTGAAGGCTACGCCAGGAGACTTATCTCTAGTTATTCCAAAACGTCAATTAGATGACATTATAGAAATGATTTATGCCCTTGATAAAGTATGTCCATCAACAGCTAGTGATGATACATTACTATATGGTGTCGAAGTTAAGTTCTACAATATGCAAGTCAAAGTAGACAAGAACTTAGAAACAAAACACAAAGGACTATTCGTTATCGGAGACTGTTCAGGTGTAACACACTCATTAAGTCATGCCAGTGCATCAGGTGTATATGTCGCAAGACACATTACAGAAAATCTATAATAAGACACAAAGTGGATCAAATGATCCACTTTTTTTCAATTATTCAAACATTTTTTTCAAGTCAAACAAATGTATATTTTTATCTTCAATCATATTTTCATTGAATCCTTCTTTCGAAAAGATATAATATACTCTTTTTAATTTGTCTGGAAAAATAGAGGCGCTCTCTTTTAGATGTTCATACATATCCTTTGTATATTTTTTATTTCGATATTTACAATCCATCACCAACAAATATTCTTTAGTACTTGTGATACCATCTATTTCAATCGATCTGCTTAATTTCGAATTATCAACCTTATAATTCTGTATATGTGGAAAAATGTCTTCTAATTCACCTTTTTCATTTAACATATCCATATATAAAATCGATAAATTCTCAAATTCAAACGAAAGAAATGAATCTAATTTTTCTTTATTTCGTTCAAACACAAGATTGCCATTTATTTTTATCTTCTCCTGATTTTCAAAAATTAAGGTATACCACAATTTCAACATCGAATCCGATATATCATAATATATCGTTCGCTTATTTCCATTATACATATTCTTTTTCTCTACAATTTCACTCTTTATCAATGTTGAAATATATTTAGAGACTTTAGCCTCTGCCTCATGAATATCTTCACTAATCGTTTTTATTGTACGATTTCGCTTTGAGATTGATACTAATATTGAATTATATACATCTTGTACATTCGTTGAATTTGATAGAAGTTGATCTGGCAAATTAAAAAATGTTCCAAACTCATTAAACAATAAGTATTGAATATTTTCATAAAATGTTTTTGTATGATCAATTGTCGATAAATAATATGGATATCCCGACATTAAACACAAATAATTAGCTTGACTTTCAACATCCTCCATCATCACAAATTCCTTTGCGTCCATAAAATTCATTTTTTTGATTTCCATCTCAAAAGTACGTCTTTTATATAGTGGACTCGCATGATTCTGTATTTCTCTTTGCAAAAATCCTATATCACTTCCCGATAAGATGACCATCATATTATCACTCGCATGATCAATAAACTCTTGTAAAACGGAAGAGAAACTAGAATCTTGACTTACTATATACGGATACTCATCTATAACCAACACAAAACGCTCATTCTTTGCGTATTCTTGAATCGATTTAAAGGCATGTTGCCAACTCGCAAAAACAAATGTATCTGGTAGATTCAACAAATGATCCACTTCATAAGAAAAAGATTTTAAATTTCCATAACTATTATCTTGCTTAGCCTGAAACAATATACCCTTTTTACCCTTTAAAAATTCATTCAATATGGACGATTTCCCTATTCGTCTTCTTCCATACAATACACCAAATTCTTTTCTGTTACTTTTATATCGGCTATTTAATGCATCTAATTCCTTTTTTCTACCAACAAACATAGATCCTCCACTTTATTAACTCTACAGTTATTAACTTTCGAGTTAATAATATCATTGAATGAAAATATAAGCAACATGGTATAATAATCTAGGTGATAATTTATGATACAAATTCCAGACAACAGTACAATATTAGCTCCGGCTACCCTACATTTATCTTTATACAAAGAAATTTTAAAACAAAAAAGAGATTGCCTTGGCATACAAGTTTTAACCTTGTCTAGCTGGCTATCTTCTTTTTATCATGGACAAACAAAATCCGACATTGAAATTCTTTATTTATACAAAGAAGCCTTACAAAAAGTGTCTGTTCAAAACGCCTTCTATTCCAGTAAAGAAGACTATGATTTTTTAAATGCCTGCCTAGACTTTATTAAAATGGCTAAAACTTATCAAATCCAAGATTTTCCTTCTTCAACTCAAAAAGAAAAAGACTTAAATGAAATTTTAAATCTTCTATATCCCATTGAACTTAAGGAAGACCAAACCAAAGATGTTCTTTCAAGTTTACCTGATTTAGAAAATATCTATATTCTAAAAAAAGAATATTCCCAATTAGACAACTATTGGATTCAAATATTAATGGATCATGGGGCAAAATGGCTTGGTGAAAACCAATTATGTCAAACTCATTATTATAGTGTTGCGAATACACGTAAACAAATGGAAGTCCTTGCCCATCTAATTATCGAAAATGATTATTTGGCAGATGATATTTTCATTGCCCTAAATAACGCGAGTGATGAAAGTGTTCTAACCCAAATTCTTACAGCTCATAAGATTCCATTCACAACTATACAAGAAACACATATTACGTCTATTTATAATGAATGGATCAGTTACTTAACATGGATAAAAGACATGGATCTTAAAAGTTTTATAAACCTCATTCAAACTTTATATCCAAATGAAAATTATCTAATACAATACTACACATTATTCCCAGAAAAATTCCTTAATTTTGAACCGCACCTAAGTATTATTTCTTACGAAGAAAATGAGATCATTAATCTTTATCAATTTGAATCCTACCAAAAATTAGAACAACAAACATTAGAATGGATACAAAATCATGCTTTCTTATTTAACACATTAGATTTTCTTGAAATCGCAAAACACATTCAAAATCTACATGAACATGTTTCAAAAGAAGATTTTAATGCCTTTAACGACGTCATGTCACTCATTCAAGATGTACATACACACATTCATAATGCGAGTGATTTAAATATTTTGATTCATCAGATTCAAAATCTTTCTGCCAATCAAAAAGCCAATACAATTGAAGGTGTATTAATTGGATCAAGACAAGACATCACATCATTAAGGCCTATTGTCTTTTTGACAGGAACAAATGCCAATGCATTTCCTGCTTTAAAACTACATTCAGGCATCTTTGATGAAGCTTATGTAAAAAACACAGACCTTCCTAATCTTGAAACACGTATTCAAAATCAACAAACACAAATCTTTGATTGTTTATCCTTATGTGAAACACTTTATATTCTATACCCACAAAGCGACTATCAAGGAAAGAATTATGAATCAAGTTCAGAAATTGAAAATTGGCTACAAACAAAGCCAAAATTTATAACAACTCCAGATTCTTTTCATTGGACCACTCCAAGCATTGATTTAGACAAGAAAATAGCTCAATCCATCTTTTTTAAAGACAATCACTTTAAAGGTTCTATTTCAAGACTTGAATCCTATGCTCGATGTCCATTTTCTCATGCCTTAAAATACGGCTTATACTTAACGGAAAAGGAAAATATTACAGATATTCGTATTCGTGGAAGTATTTTACATCATGTCTTAGAAGTGATTTCTAAAGATAAACAAGATTATACTTCTTTATCCAAAGCAGAGATCCATCAATATGTTGAAAAAGAATTTACTTTCGCTAAACAAGTACTTTTACAGCAAGCCACATGGTTTGATTCACAAATTGAAGAAATCACAGAAAAACTTGTTTTGATTTTTGAACAACTTCATAGTTTTGAAACAAACTGGCACATGAATGTTGATAAACAAGAACATAAGTTTTCTTATTCATATCCATGGAATGAATATACTATCGATTTATATGGATATATTGATCGTATCGATAGTTCAAGCACATCCTTTTGTATCTTTGACTATAAATCAAGTGACAAAGATATTAGCCTGAATGAATTTGAATCCGGCCTTGCCTTACAACTAGCTACATATACGTTAGCTTATGAAAAAGAATCCAATTTAATTCCTGTAGGATGTTTTTATATTGCCTTAAGAACTACACCAGAAGCACTTGCTTATGGAAAATTAAATTATCGTAAGAAAGTGCCTGAATTAAGTATCACTAATGAATCTGACATTCTAGAGACATTCACAAGAAATCGCAAGCTCAAAGGCTGGCATTTTAGTGATGCGAGTATTTATTGTGATGACATTAAACAATATATGCCTGTAAAAAAGACAAATCCAGCTTTAGAAACGATCAAATCTGAATGGAGCCAAGTTATTGACAGTCTTTTAGAAGATATTTCTAGTGGCCAAACTCTTCCAAATCATGTAAAAGATGCATGTAAATATTGTGCATATAGATCCATTTGTAGAAATCTAGCTAATGAAGTTGAACCAAAACTTCGCGTAGAAAAGGAGGAAGAATAATATGGATTTTTCAATACCCCAAAAAGAAGCTATCGATATTCGAAACACGAACGTTGTTGTTTCTGCAAGTGCAGGAAGTGGTAAAACTGCCGTTTTAGTTGAACGATTATGTCAATTAGTATTAAAAGACCATATTTCAATTGATTCCATTCTAGCTATGACCTTCACAAAGGATGCTGCGGCTGAAATGAAAGCTCGTTTACTTTCGAAATTAAAGGAACAACCCAAAACGGACTATATTCTACAACAAATGGCACTACTTGAAACGGCCAGTATTTCAACAATTGATAGTTTCTGTTTATCCATTGTGCAAAACTATTACTATAAAATTCCCATCTCCTACACAATGTCTAAACAAACGGCATCAACCGCTCAAACACGTCTTGCCTTTGAGAATGCCTATAGGCATGCGATTCAAGATTTAGACTTAAAGGCCTATACACAACTAAAAATGTATTTTCATTCTTTTGGCAAAACTGAAGAAGATATTCAAAAGTATATTGAAGATATTTTGGCAATCATTAACTCTAAATCTGAAGAAGATGCCAAGGCTTGGATAGAAAATATTCAAGAATCTTATACATATTTAAATCCTAAAATAATGGAATATGCCTTAAAGTATTTCCATAATCATTGTCTAGCTATGACTGAAATTTTAGATGAAGTGATTGATCAAATATCAAAGCCTGAGGATTATGAAATTAAAAAGGATTATTTATCAAAATGTTTAGATGCGACATCTTATTCGGATTTTAAAGTTCAATTTGAATTGTATCTAAAGAATACTATTGGCTTTAAAAAGACCATTGATAAAGTGGATTATTCGAAATACCAAACTTCTTTTAAGGAACATGAAACAAGTATTGTCGAAAACTTATTTGACGAAGCGTTTTATCTAAAGGACATTCAAAATCATAAAGATTTAGTTGATACACTATTTGAACTCACAAATAAAGTAAAACTGTATTTTCAATTGGAAAAGAAAAAAATGGAAGTGATCGACTTTAATGATATGGAACACTTTGCGTATCAATTACTTCAAGATCCTATGATCAAAGAGGAGATGTACAATAAATACCAAATGATTCTAGTCGACGAATTTCAGGATACCAATGAGTTACAGGAAAAAATCATTGCGTCCTTCTGTCATGAAAATAATGTGTTTAGGGTAGGGGATATCAAACAATCTATATATGGATTTAGACAAGCCAATCCTAAAATCATGCAAGATTGGATGGAAAAAGAAGACGCCAACAACACGCCTTTGTTGCTGCAAGAAAACTATCGTTCCAATGCGAGTGTTATTGAATTCAATAATGATTTCTATAGTAAGATCATGAATAATGAATTGTTAGGAGAACAATTTAAAGATATTGATATTGCGAATGTAGGCACAAAAGGACAAATGGAAAGTCCTCAATATCCCGTTCGTTTCTTATATACAGAATATAAGGATGAAGAAGGTAATAAGGCAACTATTAAGAAGAATCATAATGAGAATCGTTTTGATTTAATCGCGAATGACATTATCGAAAAACATGAAGCGGGAATGCCCTATAAATCGATGTGTGTGTTAACCCGTAATCATGCTCCTCAAGAAAAATTAAAAGCTGTTTTTGAAGCTTACAACATTCCGGCGATGATTACGATTGATCATGGATTCTTTACAAATCCAGCCATTCAAATTGTCATTTCTACATTAAAAGCCTTAGAAGATCTAACTGACGATATTTCTTTATGTGCTTCTTTAATGTCTCCATTATTTAATATATCTTTTTCTCAAATAGCGAATTGTTGTATAGAAAAAGAAAAAGGCACATCTTTATATATGAGTATTAAAAACGAAGATTTTATGAAACCATTCTTTGAGTTATACACAAATAAAAATAAAACGATCACACAACTTCTACAATATATCTATGCATATAACGATTTCTATTATGCTTCTACGACAATTCAAGACAAAAACAACTTAGATTATTTATTAGAACTTGCAGGTCAATTTGAAAACCAAAATGATATTCATAGTTTTGTCTTACAATTATCTAAAGATGCAATGCAAGATCAGACACAAGAAGCAAGCTTGTATGGCAAAGAAGATGATGTAGTTCAAGTAAAGACAATGCACCAATCCAAAGGTTTACAATTTCCTATTGTGTATATTCTTTCGCAACACGAACAAAGAGATAAACATGGAAGCTCATGCATCTTATTTGATTCAACATTAGGATTATCTTTAAAAGGATTAAGTTTAGATTATAAATTAAAATACAATTCAATCTATCATTTGGCTCTACAAACCAAAAAAGAACTAGATGATCTTGCGGAGGAAATGCGAGTATTCTATGTAGCAACAACCCGTCCTCAAAAAGAACTTGTGATTGTGGACACGATTGAAAGTATTGAAGATTTTTATAGTCCATTAAATGCCTATACTTTGTTAGAAGATGAAAGTTATACAGGATGGCTTTTACATACCTATGCCCATATGAGTGATTCTTTAGTGGTTTTTGATAAAAAACAAGGATTATATGAAAGGCCATTAAAAGTGCGTCAAAATAACACGCCTTATATACTACCTACATATTCAAAAGCATCTAAAGCTTTTTCAAGTCAAACGGCAAGTGGCGCAAAAATCAAATTGGATTGGAAAGAGGTTTCTCTTTCTAAAAATATAGGAACGATTCGGGGAACTTTATTTCATGAAATTGTGGCACAATGTGCATATCCTTATCAAGAAAAAGACATCATCGCTTATGCGGATTCTTATGGATATACTTTAAAGAATCATGACATTAAACAGATTCTAGCTTTAAATTTAGATGCACTATATGCTTCTTGGATGAAAGAAAAACATGTATTTGAACAAAGCTATATTATTGAAGAAAAAAATCAAGTTGTACATGGTTTTATGGACTTAGTGATCTATAAAGATAATGAAATCATTATTGTCGATTTTAAGACAGATGCGGTAGATAACGAACAAAAATTAATCGATTTGTATACGATTCAGCTTCAGATCTATAAGAAAGCCATGAAAAAACTAACAAATTTACCAATAAACACGTGTATTTACTCTTTTTCCTTATCAAAGTGCATCTATTTAGAATAACTTATGTTACAATGGTAAAGTCTTTTTAAAAAAGAGAGAAGGAGAGCAAATCGTGGAAAAATTTTTTAAATTGAACGAGAAAGGTTCAAACGTTAAGACAGAGCTTATCGCTGGTCTTACAACATTCTTGGCCATGGCCTACATTCTAGGGGTTAACCCTAATGTTCTAGCAGATGCTGGTATGGACAAAGCCTCTGTATTCCTTGCGACTGCCATTAGTGCAGGTGTGGCAAGTATTATTATGGGACTTGTTGCCAACTATCCAGTTGCATTAGCTTCTGGTATGGGTGTTAACGCATTGTTTGCCTACACAATCTGTGGTCAAATGGGCTTTAGCTGGGCAGCTGCATTAAGTGCTGTATTCATTTCAGGTGTTATCTTTATTCTTATTTCTGTTACTGGTGTTCGTAAAGCTATTATCAACGCAATTCCAGTACAATTAAAGTTGGCAATTGGAGCTGGTATCGGTTTCTTCATTGCGTTTGTTGGTTTAAAAAATGCAGGTATTATTGTAGCAAGCCCTTCAACATTTGTGACAATCGGAAACTTAACAGATCCAGCTGTATTATTAGCTATTGTTGGTTTATTAATTACGATCGCATTAGTTATCAAAAATGTTCCTGCAGCCGTTTTCGTAGGTATGGTTATCACAGCTGTTATGGGTATCATCCTTGGATTCATGGGAATGGCTGGAATGCCTACTTTACCTGAACACTTCATTTCGTTTGATTTTGAATTACAAGCCGCTGGAGCTTGCTTCTCAGGAATCTCTGAATTATTCGCAAATCCATTCCAGGCTTTCGTTGTGATTTTCTCATTCTTATTTGTTGATTTTTTCGATACAGCAGGTACACTTGTTGCGATTGGAAACCGCATTGGTTTGATCAATGATAAAGGTGAACTTGAAAATGCTGAACAAGCCTTGGTTGCAGATGCATTTGGTACAGTATTTGGTGCTGTTTTAGGTACTAGTACAGTTACAAGCTTTGTTGAATCTAGTTCTGGTGTTGGCGTTGGAGGACGTACAGGTTTAACTGCATGTACATCTGGTGTTTGTTTCTTACTAGCCGTATTCTTATCACCACTTATCTTAAGTACAGTTACAAATGCTGTTACAGCACCAGCATTGATCGTTGTTGGTATTATGATGGCTCAACAATTAAAAGGTATTGATTGGGATGATATGATTTTTGCGGCAGCTGGATTTGTCACTGTTATTATGATGATCTTAATGTATTCTATTTCAAATGGTATCGCATGTGGATTTATCGTTTATACAATTGCTATGATTGCTGCTGGTAAGGCCAAAGAAGTTCACCCAACGGTTTGGGCATTAATGATTATCTTCGTATTATATTTCGCAACACCTTATATCATGTAAAAGAAAAAGTCGGTTCTCCGACTTTTTTAATACGTATTATTCTTTTCATATTGATTTTCAAAGGCATTCTTAAAAGTAGGGATGCCTTTTTTAGTATCATAAATCGATGCCAACAATTGTACAGCTTCATCTGTACTCATCTTTGATGTGTTGATCATCAATGTATAGTTGCGTGGATTTCCCCATTTTTGATTGGTATAAAATTCATAAAATCTTGCTCTTTGTGCATCTTTTTCTTGTACAATTTTCTTAGCTTGTTTTGCCGGTACTTGATATTCCTCTATCGACCATTTTATTCTTTCTTCCATATCGCTATAAAAGAATACAGAAATAACATAAGGATCATTTTTTAAAATATAATCCGCACATCTTCCTACAATAACTGCATCTTCTCTTTGCGAGATTTTCCTAATAAAATCACTAGCCATATCGTAGATTTGTGAATTCACACTTAATTCTGTAATGTTTCTAAGACCTAATAGACCTCTTGATTCAATTGTAAATAATCCGTTCGCATCTTGCTTTTGATCTTTAAAAAAATCTGCACAAACACCCATATTCACTGCAATTCTTTCCAAGATTTCTTTATTATAATAACTTATGTCTAAATATTCTGCTAATTTACGGGCTATTTCTCTTCCGTTGGAACCAAACTGTCTAGATATTGTTATGACTACATTTTTTTCCATATTCAATCCCTCTTTTTCTTATATCATACAATAATATGTTAGAATATTGTAGTGGAGGTTGGCTATGAAAAAGATAATTTTTTTAGATTTAGACGGAACTCTTTGGACTTTTGAAAAAATTCCTGGTTCTGCATTAGAGGCTATTGAACTAGCAAGAAAAAACGGGCATAAAATATACACAAATACAGGAAGAACACGTTGTGAAGTTCCTCAATTCTTACTGGATTTAAATTTTGATGGATATTGTTTTGGATCTGGAAGCGAAATTATTATAAATAATAAACAAGTTCTTTTTAAACCATTAGAAAAAAGAGATACAAAATTTATTCAGCACATTGCTAAAGACACAGGCTATTCTTTAGAAGGAAGTCAAACAACATTCACTAGTGAAAAAAATAGAGAACGTATGCGTCAATTCAATACAGATAATCGTATGGGAAATCGTTTCTTGTCTTTTCCAGATATTTCAACAATTACAGATTCCGATTATGGTCAAGTCATGAAGGTCAGTATCCATTTTGATTCCCTTTCACAACGAGAAGAAATTTTAAATCAAATTCCTGAACGTTTAACTTTCACTAATTTTTTACATCTAGGTGGAGAAATCACACATTCAGAATACAATAAAGCTACTGCCATTCAATTTGTCAAAGATTACTACGATGAAGAATATGAAACAGTTGCGATGGGTGACTCTGAAAATGATTTAACAATGTTAGAATATGCCGACATTTCTGTTGCGATGGGTAATGGTGTGAAAGAAGTAAAAGAAAAAGCCGACTATGTCACAGATAAAATTGACAATGACGGCTTATATAAAGCTTTCAAATATTTAAAGCTTATTTAGAATCAGAAATGATTCTATTTTTTTTATTGTTGTTCCTTCATTACATCTGCGTATTTTCTACGACCTGGATGTAAGTTATCAACATAGTAACGAATTGTTAAAGTTCCAGCAACTTTAGTACGAATCTTAGGCTCTACAATAAAGCCATCTCCTTCTAACATTGCATCTAACATAGCTTTACAGCAACTAGCTAGATTCTTTGCCCCTGGTTCACATTCATTCATAAACTCTTTGGCATTCACTTCGATGTATAACCACATTTTATCATGAGCTTCTTGTTTCATTTCCTGTAAACGAGTAGCATACTGTTCTTGAGTCCATTTTTCCATAATCCACGACATCCTTTCTTATATGCTAATCATACATCATTCTAACAAATAACTCAAACTTTGGCCTTTTTTTACAGTTACATTTAACATGTTTTTTTACAAATTATGTAAAATAAACACAATTGGAATCGTTATCACACAGGCAACACTTGTCATAAAGATAGCCTTACTTGCAAGCGTTGCATCTTCACCATACATAAGTGCATATACACTTGAATTGCTAGCAACTGGCATACACATAATAAGTATAATTGTATTTTCGATCAATGGATCAATTTGAAATATTGATAGTGAAAACATATAAATCAATGGCAACACAATCATTTTAAATATTGTAAATACCCACAACTTTATATCCAATAACTCTTTAACATCCATTTTGACTAATCCAGCACCAATTACCATCATAGATAATGGTGTAGTCACATTACCTATATATGTACATGTCTGAGCTAAAACATATGGAAGTTTAATATTAAAAATACAAAGTATTAGAGCAACAATGGATGCGATCATAGGTCCATTCATAAATTTCTTAAAAGAAAAACCTCCCTTACGAAATAAACTTTCTCCATATCCATACATCAAACAGTTAAGCGGTAATAAAAACAAAGCTCCATAAAGCATGGCTTGATCACCTAATATGGCTTGAATCGCTGGCAATCCCATAAAACCAGCATTAGTAAATAGAATCATAAATTGCCATAGAACTTTATTTTTTTGAATATGTAGAACTTCTACACTTATTTTAGATACAATACCAGTAAATATCGTAAACAAGGAAAAAATAATCAATACATTTAATAATTCACTTCCAGTAAATGGTGATCCATTTTTAACTGAACTTATAATCAAGCCTGGAATACCAATTCTTAATAAAATATTTGATGCATATACATTTACTTCATCATTAAAAACATTCTTCTTTGCTCCCGCAAAACCAACAATCATGATCAATAATAAAATGATCATTTGTGTAACAATCGTAGTAATATTCATAATAATTCCTTCCTTAAAACAAAAGGACAACACTTAAAGCACATCAAAAGTACTATAAGTATTGCCCCACTAAATCCCTTGGGTAACAAACCATTTAGATAATAAACCTAAGCCGTCTTATTGTCAATTTGGATTGATCATTGTTAGTTGTACTTTTTGTTTCTCCTGATCAATATTGTATACCCATACCGTAACAATATCTCCTACAGAAACAACATCACTTGGATGTTTTACTCGATTTGTACTCATTTTTGAAATGTGAACCAAACCATCTTCGTGTAATCCAATATCGACAAAAGCTCCAAAATCAACGACATTACGAACCGTTCCTTCAAGCTTATCATTGATATGTAGATCTTCAATTTCCAATACATCTTTTCTTAATAAAGGAGCATCATATTTATCACGATAGTCTCTTAGCGGCATGCAGATCGCATCTAAAATATCTTTCAATGTATAACTATCTAATCCTGTGTCTTGCATCAATTGTTTTGTATCACAATCTGAAATTACATCTTTAGCTTTTTGTGTTCCCAAATCCGAAGTATCCAAACCTAATTCCTTCAATAATACTTTCGTTGCCTTATACGATTCAGGGTGAATGCTTGTACGATCCAATGGTTCTTTTCCATCTTCAATACGCAAGAATCCAGCTGCTTGTTCAAATGCTTTTGGACCAATCTTAGGAATCTTTTTAATTTGTGTACGCGATTCAATTTTTCCATTCTCTTCACGATATGACACAATACTTGTAGCACTCGCATTATTCAATCCTGCAACATTTTTAAGTAAAGAAACGCTAGCCGTATTAATATTTACACCTACACGGTTAACTGCTTTTTCTACCACAAAGTCTAAACGCTCTTTTAATCTTGCAGTTGGTAAATCATGTTGATATTGTCCTACACCAATCGATTGAGGATCGATTTTAATCAGTTCAGAAAGTGGATCCATCAATCTTCTCGCAATCGAAATGGCACTTCTTTGTTCAACATGTAAGTCTGGAAATTCTTCAATAGCTAATTTAGATGCACTATATACACTGGCTCCTGCTTCAGAAACAATGGTATAAGAGACTGGTAAATTAAATTTCTTAATTGTATTAGCTACAAAAGCTTCACTTTCTCGACTTGCCGTACCATTGCCAATCGCAATTAAATTTACATGATATTCTTTACATAATTGAACTAATTTTTGTTCAGACTCTCTTACTTTCGCATTTGGCTGATGTGGATAAATCACATCAACTGTTAATTTTTTACCAGATGCATCAATAACAGCCAACTTACATCCGGTTCTAAAGGCTGGGTCAAATCCTAAGATTACTTTATCTTTCATAGGTGGTTGAAGTAACAACTTCTCTAAGTTCATAGAGAATACGTCAATACTTGATTCATGTGCTTTTTCGCTTAGAGCCGAACGAACTATTCTTTCAATAGATGGATATGCTAATCTTTTTAAACCGTCTAAAATAGCAGCACGGACATATTCACTTGTACCACTGTTATTAAAACTAATAAATCTACGGCATACCCAATTTTCAATATATTCTTCATTAAAAGAAATTGAAACATTTAATACTTTTTCTTTTTCTCCACGATCAATGGCCATAACTCGATGCGGTGCTAAAGTATTGACTCTTTCTGAATAATCATAATACATCTTATAAACTTTATGATCATCTTCATGATCTTTCTTTTCTGTTGTGACAATACGTCCATAGTTTGTCATTGAATCCAATATTTTATTACGTACATCTACATCATCACTCACTTTTTCAGCAATAATATCACATGCACCTTGAATGGCAGCTTCACGATCTTTTACATTTTCATTGATGTAAGCATCCAATTCAGTTTCCTTAAAATAACGTGGAAACGACATGAATGTATCAGCTAATGGCTGTAGACCATTGGCAATCGCAACACTTGCACGTGTCTTTTTCTTTTGTTTGTAAGGACGATAGATGTCTTCTACCTGTGACAACTTTGTACATGCATTAACATTCTTAATGATTTCATCATCCAATTTACCTAATGTTTCAATACGAGCCAAGACTTCTTCTTTACGTTTAGCTAGATTTACTTGATACGCATAATTTTCTTGAATAACACGAATTTGTTCTTCATCCAAACCTTTTGTGCGTTCCTTACGATAACGCGCAATAAAAGGAACGGTAGCACCTTCTTCTAATAGTTCCAATGTATTCTTAACTTGCAAAATTGAAATATTCAATTCTTTCGCAATTAAGGAAATTATATTTTCATCCATAAGTTTATTTACCTCATTTCAACTCTATTATTATACCAAAGAATTAAAAACTTCGTCTTACTTCATGTGAATATTTCTTACATAATTCGGTTATGACGTTATTTCAGTGTTTTATTTCGCATAAAACGTCATTATTTCAATATTTTAGAAATTAATGTAGTAATGATGTTGGAGTCGTAGAATTAATGATAAAGATAGATTAATATATAAAATTGATGAAGGAACTATATATATAATTAGTTGAAGGCAATATTGAACTAACACACTCTAACGAGTGTGGGCTTTTTTTTATATAGCCTAGTTCTTCTCCTGTTTCTTATTCTATCATAGTTTTGTCTTTATTTT
>URHY01000004.1 GCA_900547815.1 uncultured Solobacterium sp. | reverse complement strand
GCAATCGCGTAATGTATGTACTCGATTCAAACGCAACATTCAGTCTGGAACCAAGGGAGAAATAATCATGGATGCACAGGACATTATCGAACTGATCGAATACTTCAGAAATCTACAAGACAATGAAATGAAATTTGAAATCGAAGAATTACGCGGATACATTGATATAAAATTCGAAGAATTATATGACAAGTTAACTGAATACATTGATTCAAATCACCCATTATAAAAGAGCAGAGATTTCAAACATCTCTGCTCCCTAATTAATAATCCTTTAAACACTCATAGGGTTTTCAACCCTACAATTTTTGAAGCCAACTTTTAGTCGACCCTATCTAATTGCGGATTACCTTCATTTCTTACTTGTAAAGCTCAACTAAACGTTGTAAGTGTTCGTAACGTTCTTTAGCTACTTCTTCTGACTTAGCAAATAATTTTTCTGCTCTTTCAGGGAATGGTTTAACTAAACGAGTGTAACGAGATTCGTTGTGTAAGAAGTCTTGGTAAGTTCCATCTCCTTCTTTAGAAGTTAATGTGAATGGGTTCTTTCCTGCTTCTTTCTTAGCTGGATCAAATGAGAATAAGTTCCAGTATCCAGATTTAACAGCTTTCTTCATTTCATCTTGACAGTGGTTCATTCCACCCTTAGCAATACCGTGTAATTCACATGGTGCATAACCGATGATTAAAGATGGTCCTGGATAAGCTTCTGCTTCTGCAATACATTTAACTGCTTGTGCAGGGTTAGCTCCAAGAGCGATTTGTGCTACATAAACGTATCCGTAGCTCATTGCGATTTCTGCTAAAGATTTTTTCTTCATTTCTTTACCAGCTGCAGCGAACTGACAAACTTCACCGATGTTAGATGCTTTAGAAGCCTGTCCACCAGTGTTTGAATACATTTCTGTATCGAATACCATAACGTTTACGTTTTCACCTGATGCAAGAACGTGGTCTAATCCACCGAATCCGATATCATAAGCCCATCCGTCTCCACCGAAGATCCAAACAGATTTCTTAGCTAAGTATTCTTTCTTGTCTAATACAGCTTTAGCATCTGGGCATCCAGCTTCAGCAGCTTTTTCTACTTCTACCAATAATGCCTTAGTTGCTTCTGTGTTAGTACGAGTATTTTCTTTAGTTTCCATGAATTTTTCGAATGCAGCCTTGAATTCAGGAGTTGCTTTTTCGCTTTCATTCATAGCACCTAATTTTTCGATAGCTTGTTCACGTAATACTTTTTGTCCTAATTGCATACCGAATCCGTGTTCAGCATTGTCTTCGAACAATGAGTTAGCCCATGCTGGTCCTTGTAAGCTATCTTTGTTTACTGTATATGGAGATACAGATGCTGGACCACCCCAGATTGAAGAACATCCAGTCGCATTAGATACATACATGTGTTCACCGAATAATTGAGTAATTA
Organism: uncultured Solobacterium sp.; assembly: GCA_900547815.1. Classification (GTDB taxonomy): domain Bacteria; phylum Bacillota_I; class Bacilli_A; order Erysipelotrichales; family Erysipelotrichaceae; genus Holdemanella. The sequence goes on along the minus strand of URHY01000004.1, from coordinate 49,956 downwards.
AACGAGCATATGATGTTTCAGCACATCCAGCACATGAACCTGAGAACTCTAACAATGGTTGGTTGTATTGAGAACCCTTAACTGTGTCATCAGCGAATCCAGAATCTTTCTTAGAAACATTAGCTACTAAGTAATCGAATACTGGTTGTTGTTCAGCTTGAGATTCTTGAGGTACCATCTTAATAGCTTGAGTTGGACATACAGTGATACATTCACCACATCCCATACAATCTAATGGAGATACACTCATTGTATATTTAAATTCTGTAGCTTTTGGTTTAACATCAGCTAATTTGATATGTGCAGGAGCAGCTTTAACTTCTTCTTCGCTCAATAAGAATGGACGAATAGTAGCGTGAGAACATACGAATGCACATTGGTTACATTGAATACATTTTTCAGCATCCCATTCAGGAACCGTAACAGCTGTACCACGTTTTTCGTAAGCACTAGCACCAGTTTCCCATTGACCATCGATGTTTCCAGTAAATGCAGATACAGGTAATGAATCTCCATCCATTTTGTTAACTGGTTCCATGATGTCTTTAACCATCTTAACTGTTGCAGGACGTCCTGATAATTCAGGTTTTGGTGCATCAGCTTCTGGGTTAGCCCAAGATGCAGGGATTTCAACTTTGTGAGTTGCACCTACACCAGCATCGATAGCTTTGTAGTTCATTTCTACAACTGCATCACCCTTCTTAGAGTAAGATTTCTTAGCAGCTGCTTTCATGTAATCTACGGCTTCATCAATTGGCATAATGTTAGCTAATTTGAAGAATGCTGATTGTAAGATTGTGTTTGTACGTTTACCCATACCGATTTCGATAGCTTTATCGATGGCATTGATTGTGTACAATTGAATATTGTTGTCTGCAATATATTTTTTAGATTCAGCAGGCATGTGTTTGTCTAATTCTTCGTCTGACCATTGGCAGTTGATCATGAATACACCACCAGGTTTAACGTCTTGAACCATCTTGTATCCATTTACTACATATGAAGGGTTGTGACAAGCTACAAAGTCAGCTTGGTTAATGTAGTATGGGCTACGGATTGGCTTGTCTCCAAAACGCAAGTGAGAAATTGTGATACCACCTGTTTTCTTAGAGTCATATTGGAAGTAAGCCTGAATGTATTTGTCAGTGTGGTCACCGATGATCTTAGTAGAGTTCTTGTTAGCACCTACAGTACCATCTCCTCCAAGACCCCAGAATTTACATTCAACAGTTCCTGGAGTTGAAGTGTTAGGAGCTGGTTTAACTTCTGGCAATGATAAGTTTGTAACGTCATCCACGATACCAATTGTAAAACGAGGTTTTGGTTCGTCTTTTAACAATTCTGTGTAAACAGCGAATACACTTGAAGGTGGAGTATCCTTAGATCCTAAACCATAACGTCCACCGCAAAGAGTGATGTCATTTAATCCTGCTTCACGAAGTGTTGTAGCTACATCTAAGTATAATGGGTCTGCTAGAGCACCTGGTTCTTTAGTACGGTCAAGTACTGCAACTTTCTTAGCTGTCTTAGGAAGAACTTTTAATAAGTGTTTGCTTGACCAAGGACGATATAAACGAACCTTAACTAAACCAACTTTTTCTCCCTTTGCAGTTAAGTAATCGATAACTTCTTCAGCAACATCATTGATAGAACCCATAGCGATGATTACACGATCAGCTTCAGGATCTCCATAGTAGTTGAACAAGTCATAGTTTGTTCCTAATTTTTCGTTGATTTTACCCATGTATTTTTCAACTACAGCAGGTAATTCATCATATGCAGTGTTACATGCTTCACGGTGTTGGAAGAAAATATCTCCATTTTCGTGAGAACCACGCATAGTTGGACGTTCTGGATTTAAAGCGTGTTTACGGAATTCCTCAACTGCTTCCATTGGACACATTTCTTTTAAATCTTCGTAGTCCCATTTTTCAATTTTTTGAATTTCGTGAGAAGTACGGAATCCATCAAAGAAGTTAATGAATGGTACTTTACCTTCTAAAGCAGCTAAGTGAGCTACTGGAGATAAGTCCATAACTTCCTGAGGGTTAGTTTCACATAACATTGCGAAACCTGTTTGACGACAAGCATAAACGTCTGAGTGATCACCAAAGATATTCAATGCATGAGTTGCAACTGTACGTGCAGAAACATCGAATACACAAGGTAATTGTTCAGCAGCAATCTTGTACATGTTTGGAATCATCAATAATAAACCTTGAGATGCAGTGAAAGTATTAGTCAATGCACCAGCAGCTAATGATCCATGAACTGCACCAGCAGCACCTGCTTCTGATTGTAATTCACTTACAACTACTTGATTTCCAAAAATATTTTTTTGTCCAGCTGCAGACCATTGGTCAATAGAGTCTGCCATTGGACTAGATGGTGTAATAGGGTAAATTGCAGCAACGTCTGTAAAAGCATACGCAACGTGAGCCGCAGCCGTATTTCCATCCATAGACTGTTTTGCTCTAGGCATTTAAAATTTCCTCCTTTATAGATATTCAATACCATAGTTTATTATACGAGCTTCATGTCAAATTTTAAAGATTAAATTCACTATAGAGGTTAGTCACATCTAATTTGTAAGTGTATAAAAAAGAGACGTAAACACTTGCTTACATCTCTATTTTCATCATTATTCTTTACCTAATAATTTGAACATGTTCTTTTTATAAACTTCAACACCAGGCTGGTTGAATGGATTTGAATCATTCATCAATGTAGTCATTGCAACAGCCTTGAAGAAGAACATACACATATTACCAAAGTCATAAGAAGTCATGCCTGGCATAGTTAATAAGATATTAGGTACTCCACCAGTTTCTTCATGAGCCTGTAAAGTTCCTTTAGCAGCCATCTTATTAGCCCAGTCAACACTCTTACCAGCTAAATAGTTCATTCCATCTTCGTTTGCTTCATCATTAGGGAATGTTAAGTCAATCATTGGTGTTTCAACATATAAGTTTGTTTCAAACAATACTTTCTTACCTTCCTGAACAAATTGTCCTAAAGAGTGTAAGTCTGTTGAGAAGCATACTGAATCCGGTAAAATACCCTTTCCATCTTTTCCTTCACTTTCTCCAAACAATTGTTTCCACCATTCTGCAACCATCTGCATTTGAGGTTCATAGTTTACTAATAATTCAACATCATATCCCTGATTTTGAAGAATACGACGAGCTACTGCATATTGGTAAGCAGGGTTCTTTTCAAGATCTGCATCTCCATATTCACCCATACCATCATGTAAACCTTTCATCAAAGCATCGATATCAATTCCAGCTACTGCAATTGGCAATAATCCAACTGGTGTAATTACCGAGAAACGACCACCAATATCATCAGGAATTACGAATGTTTCATATCCTTCTTTATCAGCTAAAGCTTTCAATGTTCCTCTAGCCTTGTCTGTAGTGGCAATAATACGATTCTTCGCATTTTCACCATATTTTTCTTCCATAAATTGTTTCAAGATACGGAAAGCCAATGCTGTTTCAGTTGTAGTTCCAGATTTAGAAATAACATTTACAGTAACTTCCTTATCTTTAATATAGTTCATAACTTGTGAAATATAAGTAGATGAGAAAGTGTTTCCCATATAGATGATTTCAGGTTTGTTGTCACCGTATAAACCATTCATCATTTCAATGGCAGCACGAGCACCTAAATAAGATCCTCCAATACCACATACAACGAATACTTCTGTGTTTTCACGTACTTTAGCTGCGACTTCTTTAATACGTTTGAATTCTTCTTTATCGTAGTTATTAGCCCAGTTAAGCCAACCAATAAAGTCATTTCCTTTGCATGTGCCATTTTGTAAAGCTTCATCAATTGCGCGAACTTGATCTTGATAAGCCTTTACATCTTCTTTTAAGAAAGCATGATTTAAATCTAACGTAATCATATTTATTTTCCCTCCATAGCTATCCTAAGGATGATTATACCACGAATTAACAATGTGTGATATAATGTTTTTTGTTAGGAGTGAGAGTTTATGATACCATCGTCCTTATATCCACTTGTTACTGCACTTTTAAGCAATGTGCTTGCACAAGTAGGAAAAACGGTCGTATATTATTATAGAACTGGCAAATGGGACTTACACTGGGTCATCGCAAGTGGCGGCTTTCCAAGCAGTCACTCATCAACCGTAACGGCCCTTTCCCTTTCCATAGGAATTCAGGAAGGCTTTGATTCAGCCATATTTGCCGTAACCACAATTTTTTCCTTTATTGTCATGTACGATGCATGTCACGTTCGTTATTATTCTGGTAAAAATATTGAATTAACGCAACAGTTAGTCAAAGATTTACGTGAAATGACAGGACTTCGTTTTGATGATCCAATCTATCAAGAAAAATTAAAGAACGTTCTTGGTCATAAATTTGTTGAAGTCATTGGAGGATTTGTGGTAGGAATTATTGTCCCATTGATTTTATGTCCACTATTTTTATAAGTTAGGAGTGTTATTTTATGGATACTGTAGTAGATAGTAAAGCCGTTAATGATTGTTTAGATAAGATTCGTCCATATATCCAACATGACGGAGGCGACATTGAACTATTAGGAGTTGATGAATTCAATGTCGTATATGTATCTTTCAAAGGTGCATGCCAAGGATGCATGATGGCCTCTGAAGATTTCTCAGGTGGAATCAAAGAATTATTGCTTGAAGAAGTACCAAACATCCGTGATGTAGTACTTGTAGGTTAAGATATCGAAAGATATCTTTTTATTTTTTAGGAGTTTTGATTATGTACACCAAAGAACAATTAAAAAGATTATTAATTCCATTGATGTTCGAACAAGTTTTAACCGCATTAATGGGATCTGTCGACACCATTATGGTTACCAATATAGGTTCGGCCGCCATTTCCGCTGTTTCCCTTGTCGATTCATTAAACATTTTGATCATCAATATATTTGCCGCCATGGCAACTGGAGGCACCATTATCTGCGCCCAATACTTAGGATCCAACCAAAAAGAAAAGGCCAACCAAGCCTTGAAACAATTGATTTTTTCCGTGACTCTTATTTCTATATTAATTACAATTCCCTGCATTCTATTCAGAAAACCATTACTTACGTTAATTTTTGGATCCGTAGAAAAAAGTGTAATGGACAATTCATTGAGCTACCTATATATCACAGCTTTATCCTATCCCTTCATCGCTCTATATAATGCGGGTGCTGCAAGCTTTCGAACTAGCCAAAATTCAAGACTTCCCATGGCCATTGCGTTTGGCTCTAACATTCTAAATATACTCGGAAATATCTTTTTCATATTTACTCTAAGTTTAGGTGTTTCAGGAGCTGCCTTGTCTACACTTCTTTCTAGAATCATCAGTGCACTTATTATCCTGCTCCTTTTAAAACAGCCCAAACAAGATTTATATATTGATTCTTATTTAAGTATCCGTCCAGAAATTGAAACAATCACAAAAATATTAAAAATAGGTATTCCAACCGGCATTGAAAACGGGATGTTTCAATTTGGAAAACTCGTCATTCAATCGACTGTATCTACAATGGGAACAACGGCTATTGCCGCACAAGCCATGGTGGCCATGCTAGAAAGCTTTGCCTGTCAAGCAAGCATTGGTATAGGCCTTGGTATGATGACAGTTGTTGGAAAATGTGTAGGTGCAAAAGAATACGAACAAGCTAGACACTATACAATTTTACTCACAAAATATGCATGGATAGCCTGCTTTATATGTTGTGCAATGATTCTCTTTCCAATCAAACAAATCACAAGTCTTGCTGGAATGGAAGCAGAAAGCGCGAAACTAGCGATTTGGCTAACACGCATTGTCTTCGCTTATAAAATGATTTTCTGGACACCCTCATTCTTACCAGGCTATGGCCTAAGAGCTGCTGGCGATGTGAAATTCAGTATGATCACATCCACTTTATCTATGTGGATTTGTCGAGTTGTAGTTACCATCTTTTTAGTTCATACTTTTCGCATGGGACCTTTAGCTGTATGGATTGGTATGGGGGCCGATTGGACAATTCGCTCATTCATATTCTTAGCCCGTTTTAAATCAAATAAGTGGCTTGAACATACAGTCATCTAACACAAAAGGAGTAGTTACACGCTACTCCTTTAAAACTCTAATTTGACTTTTTGGCTTTTGATTGACTCTAATGCATCACAAATATTGTTCTTTTCTGTTTCCCCAATGACTTGATCATCCGCTACAAGTTGATACATTCCTTCATCTATTTCAAACAAAACATATTGTTCATTTTCGTCAACAATCTTATTTTTTGACAACTCTTTTTGACCGAAATCTTTAAATATATCAAATTGTTCGCAAAGAGATGCATAAATATCTTGTTGCGTTAAAAGAGTATCAATTAAATAATTTCTTTCAAAATCCCATTCTTTTAAGCCACGAAGATAAAACGCCCGATCACGATCTAATAGTACAAATGGAGTCCGATTATTCTGTAGACATTGTTTAAACATAATCATCCGTCCAGTGCGTCCATTTCCATCTCCAAACGGATGTATTCTTTCAAAACAAACATGAAATTCTACAATATCTTCAAACGATAAAATCCCTTTATTTTGAAACTTTTCCAACAAAACATCTATTTCTGTTTCAACATCCGCTGGTTTTGTCGTTTTAAAAGGATTTATCAGCCCAATCCCATTTTCTCTTACTTTAAAACCACCTACATTATATGCTGGATTATCCTCATAAGACGTACCCCTTTTCAAAATCATATTCATTTGAATCATCATTTCTTTTGACAGAGGTTCATCCACAGTTTTTAACATATAATCAAACAACCGAAAATGATTTCGTGCTTCTAGTGCATCATCTAAAGGAACTAATTCTTTATCCTTAGGTTCAATAAACATATTATTTGTTTCAAATATTTGTTCTGTTTGATCCTTCGATAGTCTCGAACCCTCTATTTTGTTGGAATTAAACGCAAAATTAATTTGAGTCCAATGATAAATATTTCCTTTAACTTTCATGTTCATTTGTGAAATCAATTCATTTTTAATTGTTTTTACTTTATTTATCATACTTACGACTCCTTAAATATTTGCTCCATAAAATACTGTAGTTGTACCTTCCACCAAGGCCAGTCATGATAGACATCATAGCCCCAAAAATCACACCAAGTCTCGATGTGTTGATCATATAAAATGGTGCTGAATTGTCTTAAGGATTCAACACATTCTTGTTCCCAATCACCTTGTCCAACACAGAAAATCAATTTAGATTGTTTATACAATTCCATATAGGGATGATCTAAAGACATATTTTTCATGTAGGCACATGGATTATTATGATATGTATTTTCATCATGATAATCGCCATAGAATAATTCTGTATCATAAATACCAGATAGGGCTAATAAGGTATCGAATTGTTTAGGAAACCGGAAAATCAAATTTGCGGCATGCGTTGCCCCTAGACTTGCTCCAGTTACCATCCACTTTTCATGAATATTCATTTTTTCTTGAACACTAGGAATAAGTTCAGTCAAAATATATTCAAACCATAATTCATGTTTCAACATACGAACCTTTGTATTATAAGGATAGGACCATGTTTCTAAATCCAAAGTATCACACGTTACGATCGTCAATTGATTGGCTTCGATCCATTTAGAAACTTCATGAATCATGCCTCGATCTTCCCATTCAAAGAAACGTCCATTTTGACTTGGAATAGCCAAACACAACTTACCGCCTTGACCATAGATTTTATATTCCATTTCACGATCCAAACAATTTGAATACTCTTTTATATATTGTACTTGCATGGTGTTACCCCTTTCAGAAAATTTTTGTTTTATTATAGCACATTTTATTGAGTTTTAAGGTTTCTTGCTTTATAATTGTACTGTTTTTGACAGGAAAGTGAGTGACAGTATGTCCAATAAAGAAAAAATTCTTAACATTGCCGTTATCGCCCACGTTGATGCCGGTAAAAGTACGTTAGTTGATGCGTTTTTAAGACAAAGTGATGTTTTCCGTGACAACGAAGAAGTTGTTAACTGTATCATGGACTCAAACGATCTAGAACGTGAACGTGGAATTACGATTTATTCTAAAAACTGTTCCGTTATTCATAACGGTGTAAAAATTAATATTGTAGATACGCCAGGCCACGCCGACTTCTCAAGTGAAGTTGAACGTATTATCCGTACCGTAGATACAGTTATCTTATTAGTCGATGCTAGTGAAGGTCCAATGCCTCAAACTCGTTTCGTATTATCAAAAGCTTTGGAAATTGGATTAAAACCAATTCTATTGATCAACAAGATTGATAAGAAAGACCAAAGAGCTGAAGAAGTTGTCGATGAAGTTTATGAATTATTCTTAGACTTAAATGCGAACGACGAACAATTAGACTTCCCTATCCTTTATGGTGTAGCTAGAGAAGGACGTGTTCAATACGATCTTAAAACTCCAAGCGACAACATCGACCCATTATTCGACACAATCTTAAAACATTGTGATGTATATCCAGATATGGATGAAGAACCTCTTCAAATGCAAGTATCTGCCTTGGCATACGATGAATACATTGGTCGTTTAGGAATTGGACGTTTATATTCAGGTGTTTTAAAACAAGGACAACAATATATTCGTTGTAACCAATCTGGATTGAATGCCAAAGAAAGCTTATCAAAATTATTCGTATATAAAGGATTGTCTAGAACAAGTGTTCAAGAAGCACATTCAGGAGATATCGTTGTTATTGCGGGTATGCCAGATATCAGTATTGGTGATACAATCTGTACAGCCGATCACATTGAACCAATGGAACACATTGAAATTGAAGAGCCAACTCTATCTATGAACTTCCATGTTAACTCAAGTCCATTTGCAGGACAGAGTGGTAAGTACGTGACAAGTCGTAACTTAAAAGAAAGACTTGAAAAAGAACTAGAAGTAAACGTTGGATTAAAGGTTGAACCAACCGATTCAGCTGATTGTTTCAAAGTTAGTGGTCGTGGTGAATTACATATTTCCGTATTAATTGAAAATATGCGTCGTGAAGGTTATGAACTAGCTGTTTCTAAGCCAGAGGTTATCCTACACAAAGATGAAAATGGACATAAAGTAGAACCAATCGAAGAAGTTGTATGTTTAGCTCCAGAAGAATATTCAGGAACCATCATCAACAAATTAAATCTTCGTAAGGGTGTTATGCAAGACATGTCTGAAGAAAATGGATATGTTAAAATCGTGTATACAGCACCGACTCGTGGACTATTAGGTTTTAGATCTGAATTTATCAATGATACACACGGTGAAGGTACATTAGTTCGTCGTATCAGTGGTTATGAACCATATAAAGGAGAAATCGCACAACGTATGGAAGGTGCTATGATTTCAACTGAAACTGGTGAAGCAATGACTTATGCATTGTGGAACCTTCAAGAACGTGGTCAGTTATTCATTTCTCCACAAACACCAGTTTATGAAGGTATGATCATTGGTCAAAGCTCTAAAAACATCGACTTAGATGTAAACCCATTAAAGAACAAGAAATTAACTGCTATCCGTTCAAGTGGTCGTGATGAAGCTATGTTATTAACTCCACCAAAAATCTTCTCACTAGAAGAAGCATTAGAATGGATCAACGATGATGAATTAGTAGAAGTTACGCCAGATGCAATTCGTATCCGTAAAAAAGGTTTAACAGCTTTAGATCGTCGTAACTTATATCGTCAAAAGATGAATGCTCAATAAGGCTTGGATAATTCCAAGTCTTTTTTTTCAAGCAAAATAATCACTATGTATACTAAACAAAGAAAAGAAATATTCAAGTTGATGAACCCCCTGAAATTTTAAGCATTTATATAATCTACATTTGTTGTTGCTTATTTTTTTAAAATTGGTACAATAAAAGTGAAGGCAGTGATGTCTTTAGATGTAACTGGCATCTTAAAAAACTGTGGATATTGAGCCGTCCAAAAAGCTCAGCCTAGTGCTGTTATTACAGCGAGGGTGGCGACAACCAGTAAAGTCGTAGGTCATGGGTTGCCTGACAGACCCAGCCAATTGTTGTTTTTACAACGAGTCTGCGCAGTCAGAATGAAACCAGTTTAAGTGAAGACAAAAATGGATACAAATGTTGTATCCATTTTTTTGGAGTTAAAATATATATGAGAGTTAGTGATACGAGAAAACAAAGAATTATAAATTCATGTGTTGTTGGAGCCAGAAAATACAGTCGATTGGTCGGACATTATTTTGAACTTACCACCGAAGACAATCAAGTGTTCGAAATACAATTTAATAAAGATGATTTTAAACATTTAACTGGTATCTCTTCTTTCTTAAGTTCCAATGATTTTTACAAAAACTGTATAAATGGAATAATCACAAAACAAAACATTAATGATAATCAAAAGAAAGACTGGAATAGCATTAAAGGCAAGTTAAATATTATCGAAGAAATTGATGAAATGATCTACGGAAACATTAATGATGTACTTTTAGTCGATGTTTTGTATACTCAAACAAGAAATTTTCCTTTAGCCTTAAGAAATGACACTAAAGATTCTGCCGTTGCATTTATTGACTCCAATCTGCATGCAAGAAGCTTAAGAAAAGCTCGCCATTCATTAGAAGTGAAAGCAACTTATCAAATCAAAAGAATAAGAGAACGAAGAAAAAATGAAGAAACTTATTCTAGAACAATATATGAAAAGTAATGTCATTAAATTAAAAGACAGAAAACACTTATAGTATAAGAATTATCTGTCTTTTTCTTTTTAAACCTCTTTAGATTACACTCTAAAATCTTAAATATTCACCTTACACTTACGTTGTTTTTGTTGGAACTTTCATGTGTAGAATCCGAAGTTATTCTAAAATTAACAATCCTTTCGCAAATTTACACCTAAAACTTACGACGTATACGATGCTAGTACGAATTGAACACTTTTTTCAAAGACATTATCTCAACTGCCACCCAAACATGTTTATCAAAATTAAGTTTGCAATGGATCGTACAATTTCTAGTGAAAGAGAACCATTTAAAGTATAAGAATTATGCGTCTTTTTCTTTTTAAACTTCTTTAGATTATCTTAAATATTCAAAAAGAATTAAACTAAATGCTTATTTTATGATAATGAACATGTATTAGGGTGAAACCCCCGTATACTGAAGGTAGGCCTGTACGCCTACCCATTTCTTTTTATATTGAATACGAAAAGGTAGGTGCACAACACCTACCAAGTTACGCGGGCTCATCACCCAAATATTCATCTCTTACCAGCTTCCGCCGCCTCCGCCACCGGCGCCTCCACCAGAAAAGCCACCAAAGCTAGAGCCCATGCTATCGGCTGTACTTTTCATTTGTTCTGTTTGATAATCCAATAAATTCTCATGAATCGGTTCATACATACTTCTTGTAAGCATTCGATAATAGAAATAAGAAGTATATGGATCTGAATAATAAGAATCATACCAATCTGGTTGTGCCAAAGGAATCGTACTAAATTTCTTTGTCCACATCTCAGATAATCCAAAGACCATCGCATATGGAATGACATCATAGTAGTAGGATGGATTTTCCATAGATAGTTTTTCCAATTGTGGAACTTCTGCCTTTTCAACAAAGTCTTTAAAGCCTAATAACTCAGGAGCTACACTTTTGAAGTAGTTACTTACCACATTAAATTTAGAAACCAAAAGAATTGGTAGTGAAACAACCACAATGCCTATCATCATAAATTCAAATGGAACAAGACTTAGAATCGAATCACATTGTCGGTATATAAAGTATGCAAGAATTAAAATAAACGCAATACTCAAAATTTTCTTTAATACACCAAGTTTACTCTTGTTAAATACATTTATTGCAGCTGCAGAATAATTTAAGACCATCATAAGCACAAAGCTAAATGTTGCTAAAATGGTTTCAATCAAATTATCAAGGATACTATATCTTGTATTAAATAAGATACATACAATCATACAAATCAAGGCAAGAATGGTTGTCACAAAGCCATGATCAATAGTAGAAAGTTTTTTATCAGCACTAAATTCATTATTCAAAGCTTCTTTGGCATCATCTATAGCCTTACCAAACTTACTTGATAGTTTTGATAATTTCACACTATTTTTAGTTTTAAACAATCCATTATAAATTTTCTTTTGATGTTTTAAAATCGGCGGTTCATGATTCTCTTGCTTAGTAAGAACCAAATCATCCTCTTTTTCAGAAATGGTTAAATACCCCTTACTTGCCCAATATGGAATCAAGGCCATTAAATCTTCTTGGTCAACCGATTCATCGACAATGGTTCCAACCATAGCTGGATCCATATCTTTTGGTGGATAGAAATTTACAATCGGTGTGATATGCGTTTTCTTTAAAAGAAGAGCACGAATCAAACTGTATAGGCCAAATAAAATAGCTAAACCCAAAAAGATAAATGGGATCTTTGAAGTAGTTTGTTTGGCACCCACAAAATAGCCTTGTCTTAATTTACCAAAAAGAGTAATGGCTTGTTTAGCTCCAATATTATAAACATCTCCACTAATAGAAGTAGACGTAATAATAGGCATAACATTTAAATCATTGGATTGATTTCCTAGACTTCCACTAAAAACTTCAATATTAGACATCTCATCTTCTGTCAAAGCCTTTTCAAATTGCACATTAAAACTAAAATGATTAATTGTTGTATCCCAGTTATTTCCTAGTACAGAATAATAGATAAAATCTAAGTCTGAATGATAATCTTCTGGAATTACAATTTTATAAGTTAATGTATAGGTGTGAGGGCCAATGATCGTATAGTCTGCACTCCCTATTTGAATCACTCTATTTCCTGAATCACTATCTACTTCATACTCATCATTTAATACATTGATATCTTGAATTTTTAACTTATACTTTTCATCTCGATTAATATACATCGTTTCTGGAATATTACGATAGATTCCATGGCGATAACTACTAAAATTTACATCGATTACTTCTTTGACATCAATTGTATTATTCGAATTATATGTGGCATTCACCGCATAATTATCGATCGTATAGCCTCCATTATCCGCATATACATTGATACATCCAAAGCATAAAATAAATGCGAATAAGAAGGCCAAGACCTTCTTAAAATTTAACTTGAACATTTTCTCTTTCCGAAGCATTGGCCACTTCAAACATCGTTTTCTTTTCAAAATGGAATAATCCTGCAACAATATTTGTAGGAACACTCATAATCACATCATTATATTCACGAACTAATGCATTGTAGTATTTACGTGCATTGGCAATATCTTCTTCAACATGCTTCAATTGATTTTGAAGATCCATAAAATTTGTATTTGCCTTTAAATCCGGATATTGTTCAGCAACCGCAAAAATACCTTGGATAGCATTTGTGATTTTATTTTCACTATCCATAACATCCTTAGATGTTTTTGCCATATTTCTTTGTGCAATCACTGAACTCAATGTATCCGCCTCATGTTTTGCATAACCCTTTACTGTTTCTACTAAGTTAGGAATCAAATCAAAACGTTTCTTCAAATACACGTCCATTGTAGAAAAACCTTCATCTACTCTATTCGATAGACGAACAAGTCTGTTGTAGCTTGACATAAAGAACAACCCCAACAAAACTAAAATAACAACTAGAACAATAATTAAAATCATAGTCATATCCTCCTTGAAACAATTATACATTATTTGTGATAAAATTAGAAATGTAGAAAGGAATACTCATTATGTACAAATCTGTTTTAAAATGGCTTTTACCCATTCTTATTGGTTTATCAAGCTTCTATATGGTTGCACAAAAAACATCAACACCTAAGTTTCATGAACAATCCATTCAATATTTAGATGAAAAAAGAAATACAGTCATGACACTTGCCGCATCGAGTGCTGCCATCTCTACAGCCATTACCATTTTACCAGGAGATACAGGAACTCCCATTGCGAATGGCTTAGCGGATTTAAGTTCAAAATTCTTATTAGTTCTAGGAGCTATCTATTTAGAAAAATACTCTTTGACACTCACTTGTATGGTTACCTTTAAATACATCATTCCCCTACTCTGTTTGGCATGGCTAGTCAACAATGTCATAAAATGGGATTGGTTAAGGATTGTATGTATTAAGATTAGCATTATGGCCATAGCTATGTGTCTAATCGTGCCTTGTAGTGTAAAATTATCTAAAACAATTGAAGCCACATATGAGACAAGTATTCAAGAAACGATTGATAATGCCAACAACATCCAGAAAAAAATCAAGAAGGATAAAGAAAATAAAAATTTCTTTGAAAAAGTAGCTGAAAAATTTTCCTCAACAGCTCAAAAATATACAAACATGTTTAATAAATCATTAAACAATTTCATGGAAGCAACAGCCATTATGATTGTAACATCTTGTGTAATACCTATCCTTGTGATTCTATTCTTCTTGTGGTTTATACAAACCATTAGTGGTATGACAATAAACACAAAAAAACTTACAACATTCAACCCTGTTTCTAAAATACAAAAACAATTAATAAACCCAAAAGAAAAATGAATTTGGCATCTTCGGATGCCATTTTTTAATGGAATACAAAAAAAGTAGAAGCACTTCTACTTTTTTACTCATATATATTACCAGTCTGTCGCAATATCTAATTGAGTATCTGAATTTTGCGTAAAACTTCCAGTATCGCAAACGATTCCCTTTCCTAATGAAGTATCTAAAATTGTACCCCTAGGATATTTATTCAAATCGGCTGCAACAATAACATAATCCCCCAACATCTTCGCACCATCTTCACGGATCCAGTATGCATCATTATTTCCCATACCACGCATAATATCAATAACTCCTGACATATTTAAATTGTAGTATGTTTCTTTGCCACTAGGCCCATAATAAACACCACTCGATGCAGTAAGTGCATTCACATTGCTAATGTATTGTAAAAAAGATGGCTTCGAATAAACGATTTGTGTAACAACATTATAATTATTTTGAATGAACTGTACATCATTCAATAAGTCTGGTTGTTCCATAATCATTTCTTCAACGCTCTTCGGCTCATTTTGTTTCTTGCTAGATTCTTCCTCGATATCTTGAATCTGTTTTTCGAATTCTTCTTTTAATTCTTCCGTTCCATTTTTTGTATCTACACGCATTAAGATATTTGAGTCTTTGCCATTTGACTTGGCATAGACCTTGCTTTCTTCCCCAATTACTGATGACGTTGTTAGTAATGTTAATGCTAGTGTGGACATCAATAAACCTGAAACGAATCCTTTTCTAATTAAACTATTCTCTAAATTTTCTTCTTTTATAAAGTTCAAAACACCCTCCAATCTTCCCCTTAACCCTCATAAAATATGAGGCAATTGTTGCCAAAAAAAAATAAAACAACAATTCATACTATACACAATTCTTAAAAAAATGCAAATTTTGGCCCTAAAAAAAAGGCCGATTCATGCCAAAAGTGGCGAGAGCGACCCATTTAAAACAATATTTTCATTAAAAATTAATTTGCTTATTAATTTATTTAGAATATGCCTTAGACAAATTTAGCTCTGAGAAAGAGATAACCTTTAAACACTCATAGTGTTATCAACCCCATATCTATTAAAGCCAACTATTAGTCTATTCTGGTATTTGATTGCGGATTACCAAAAAATATGGACATGTTTTTAACATATCTATACTATTCTGGAATCGTAACTCCAACTTTCCATATTTGATTCAAGAAATTCAAATTCAATGTAGCCAAACGATTATGCTTATCATACTTCACAATATAATCATCCATATTCTTTAGTGGACCTTGTGTCACATGAATTTTTTTATTCACTAATTCACCATACGACATTCTTAGAACCTTTTTATCATCCAACAA
Source organism: uncultured Solobacterium sp. (assembly GCA_900547815.1). GTDB lineage: Bacteria > Bacillota_I > Bacilli_A > Erysipelotrichales > Erysipelotrichaceae > Holdemanella. Next base: position 34,074 of record URHY01000004.1, on the reverse strand, counting down.
CATATTCAAAATACGAATCTCCTCATCCGTTAAAGCGGAAATATCCTCTTCATATTTCAATTCATGAATAAAAACACTCTCCAAAGGAAACTTTTTAAAGATTGCATCCACTTCAACCTGAGAAAGTTTACTCACCACAAAAACATAACCACCAAACAAAGTTCTTTGTTGAATTTGTTTTGAAACTCTATGATAAAATTCCATCTTCGGACTAAAAGCGTAAATACCATCATTCTCATTCAAATATTTACATACCTCTTCTTCCTTAGAACGAATGGTCAATAACACATACCAATGTTCATTATTCATACGTAAAACCCTTTCAATACATACAAAATTATAAAATGTATGTTTCGTTATGTCAATTTTATGACAAACAAAAAAGGATATGCACATGGCATACCCTAATTATTTTTATAGATTTTTTAATTCTTCTGTGATCGCATTGATAGCTTCATTGACCTTAGAAGCATCCTTACCACCGGCTTGAGCCATATCTGGCTTTCCACCACCATTACCAGAACAAATTTGAGCAGCCTTCTTAACTAACTGACCCGCATGTACGCCAGCCTTAACAGCCTCTTTACCTGCACCAGACACAAAGACAACCTTTTCCCCATTTGTATTCACAAAGAAGACAACCATCTTGTCATCATTAGCCTTTAAGTTAGAAACGATATCTTTTAATGCACCTGCATCCATTCCAGAAACAGACTTGATCAATACATTGACTTTACCAAAGTCTTTAGCTTCTGTAGCCCATTCTTTTGATTTCAATGTAAAGATTTGGTTTTTCAAGTTATCAATTTCCTTTTGCATCTCATGCATAGTCTTATAAGCAGCCTCAACCTTAGTATCAATATTCTTAATACCCTTTTGTTTAGCACTACCCGCAATATTTTCTAACATACTGTGTTCTTGCGCAAAATCTTCATAAGCCGCAAACTTCGTCTTAGCCGTAATACGACGAGAATCCGAACCAATACTTTCCTCACTAATGATTTTACATAAACCAATTTGAGCCGTATTTTCTACATGACATCCAGCACAGAATTCCTTAGATACATCACCCATTGTGACAACACGAACCGTATCTCCATACTTTTCATCAAACAATGCAGTTGCACCCGACTTTTTAGCCTCTTCAATAGGCATTACTTCTTTAGTAACTGGATAAGCTGCACTAATATATTCATTGACAATACGTTCTACTTCAGCCAATTGTTCAGCTGTCACTTTTTCATAATGATTGAAGTCAAAACGCAAGTATTCAGGACAGTTAAAAGATCCAGCCTGGTGAATATGGTCCCCCAATACTTTAACTAAAGCAGACTGCAACAAGTGTGTACAAGAATGGTTAGCCGTAGTTGCCAAACGGTCTTTGACATTCACTTCACCATGTAAAGACATACCCTTTTCTAATACACCACTATTGATTTTAACTGTATGGATATGTTGTTTATTACGAGTCTTTTGAACATCCAATACATCTACTTCTACACCATCCGCACTAAATGTTCCTTTATCGGCAACCTGTCCACCACTTTCTGCATAGAAACAAGTTTCATCTAAAATGATCATTCCTTCATCTTCTAAAGAATCAACCATTTTACCCTCAGCATTAAATAACGCAATAATTTTACCATCACAAGTTAAGTGATCATAACCAATAAATTCACTTGGCTCGTTGAAGTTCATCAACTCTTCATTTTGAGACGCAAAAGAATCCTTTACATTACGCGCATTACGAGCACGCTCTTTTTGTTTGTTCATCTGGGCATCAAAATCATCATGACTTACACTAATTCCACTTTCCTCGGCAATTTCTTGTGTTAATTCAAATGGGAATCCATAAGTATCGTACAATTTAAAGACAACTTCACCACTAAGCTTACCATCTTTAGCCTTGCTGATTTCTTCATCCAATAAAGCCTGACCAACCTTTAAAGTCTTTTTGAAAGTTTCTTCTTCAACCTTAATCAATTTTTGGTTGAATTCAACATGCTCTTGTAAGTAAGGATAGAAATCCTTCATTAAATCCGCAACAACAGGAACTAATTTATATAAGAATGGTTCATCTAAACCTAATTTTAAACCATAACGAACCGCACGACGAAGTACACGACGAAGTACATAACCGCGACCACTATTTGAGAAGTTAGCCCCATCACTCAACGCAAAAGTTACTGTACGAACGTGGTCAGCAATTACACGGTATGCCATCTTGTATTCACCTTCATAAGGATGTTTAGCCATAGCTTCAGTGGCACGAATAATAGGCAAGAACAAATCTGTATCGAAGTTTGTTTCTCCATCCTGAACTAAGGCAACCAAACGCTCAAGACCCATACCTGTATCAATATTCTTTTGAGGAAGTTCCTTATAATCTTTACGATCAATACTTGGATCACAATCATATTGAGAGAATACGACATTCCATACTTCTACATAACGATCATTTTCCATTTCATCAAAGAATAATTTTTCTCCTAATCCTTCAGGATCATATTTTTCTCCACGATCAAAGAAAATTTCACTGTCAGGTCCACCAGGTCCCTTCCCAATTTCCCAGAAGTTATCATCTGTCTTTAAAATATGGCTAGGATCTACGCCACAAATTGTAGTCCATACTTCATATGCACGCGCATCATCTGTATATACAGAAACATACAATTTTTCCTTATCAATACCCATCCATTCTTCGCTGGTTAAGAATTCCCATGCGAATTGAATAGCTTCATCTTTGAAATAATCTCCAATCGAGAAGTTTCCTAACATTTCAAAGAATGTGTGGTGACGAGCTGTACGCCCAACATTTTCAATATCGTTTGTACGAATTGATTTCTGTGCATTCGCAATACGATTTGAAGCTGGTTTTTCACTACCATCAAAATATTTTTTTAACGCTGCAACACCCGCATTAATCCACAATAAAGTTGGATCATTGTGAGGGATCAAGCTTGCGCCTGGTTCAATCATATGTCCTTTGGATTTGAAATAATCCAAGAACATCTGACGAATTTGATTACCTGTTAATTGTTTCATCTTTCTTTCCTCCAATAAAAAAACGCTCCTATTTCTAGGAACGTATAATTACGCGGTACCATCCTAGTTCATTTTCCAAAATAGAAAATGCCCTCAATTTACTCGTTAACGCCGACTACGTTTCAACTCCAAAGTAGCTTCAAAAATAAATCCATGAAAGGCTTTCACCAAGACGCCCTCTCTCTAAACAAGAAAATTACTTCCTACTTATCTTCTTCACTGTCGAATCGATAAAATTTTAACACTCTTTCAACAATTCTGCAAGACGAATCACACCACTAGCCATCAATTCTTTGTCCATCGACGCAAAAGATAAACCAATTCTCTCATTTGAACAACTCAAACCTATGGAACTAGCTTCGCACAAAGAATTAAAACGATTCAAATCAACATCTAAATCCAGCCAATACGCCATATACGTTTCATCCAAAATAACAGGACAAGAAATATACTGATCTAATAAATTCTTTAAATATAAATGCTTCTCCTTATATTCACGAACCAATTTTCTTAAATGCTTTTGAAGATAACCATCCACAATATATTGCGTAAACGCAACCTGCTCCAATTTACTAGCCGTAGGGCCAAAAAATGAAGCACTATACTTCTTTGTATATTCTTCATTTAAGATCATATATCCAATACGAAGACTTGGAAGTAAAAGACGAGAAAAGGAAGAAAAATATATTACATTCTTGTTTTTAGAAAACAAACTCGTCTTGATTTTAGAAGCATACACCAATTCACCATTATAATCATCTTCCAATATCAAGATATTTTTCATATCCATAAGATTCTTTCGAATTCTCTCACTCATTGACTGACGATTTTTTGTGAAACAAGTTGTATTTACATATACAATATCTACTTCTCTATCGCAAATATCCTCAATAAAATGTTCAGGGCGCAAGTACTCTACATGAAATCCATACGATAAGAAAACTTGTTTAGCCTGCTCATCCACAAGTGTACTTAAACCAATCTTCTTATTCTTATCCAACATTCCACAAAAGATATACAACAACGATTGATAGTTTGAACCAATCACCATCTGCTCAGGAAAGCACAGAATATTTCGATTTTGGTATACATATTTGCATAAAGCCTGCCTTAAACCATATTCACCTTGAGCTAAACCATAACTTGACATCAACTTCTTATCATTTAAAACATTCTTGATATAACGTTTCCAAATCGTTGTCTCAAAAGAATCAAACGACACAGACTGAATGCGAAAGTCATAGTCATACACCTTCTCTTTATGATTTGACGAATAATCCAAGATTTCATGATGCAATAAAATACGCTCTGAATTCATACTCACCACATATCCAATCTTTTCCTGACTCGAAATAAATCCATCTAAAACAAGCTTATTATAAGCCGTTTCAACAGTCGTTTTCGATACATTCATCTTCTTTACACATTCACGAATGGAATCAACGCGATCTCCATATTTCAAAATACCCGAAAGAATCGACTCCTTATATGTGTTATAAATAACTTCATATTTTTTCATAAGCTGTCCCCTATTAATTTTTTATTATTGTATATTTTTTTAAATACAGAAACAAGTATAATAGTCATTAAGTTGAAAGAAAGAAGGAAATGATTATGAAAAATAAGCAGACTTATGAAATCGTACTAACAGGACTAGGAATGGCCTTAGTATTTGTCGCAACCATGTTCATCAAAGTACCAAACGCATTAGATGGATATTTCAATCTAGGAGATGGATTCATCCTATTATTCGCTAGCTTTTTAAACCCTTTTGAAAGCTTCTTGATTGGAGGCTTAGGAAGTGCTTTAGCCGATGTTGCCGGAGGATATGGACACTACTTCTTCTTTACCCTAATCATCAAAGGAATTGAGGCAATCGTAGTATCTCTACTTATGAAAAATTACTCTAAACCGAAACAAATCTCAAGCTACGTATTAGGATCTGTCATTATGGTCTTTGGATATTTCATTGCCAAATATATGTTGAAAGGAAGCTGGATCGTTGCCGCTAGTGAAATTCCAGCTAACATTGTACAGGGTGTAGCTGGCATTGTAATTGCACTAGTCGCCTATCCAATGGTCAAAAAAATCGTACAAGAAAAATTAGACTAAATGAAAACAGGATCCTATCGATCCTGTTTTATTATGCATCCACGTTTATGTACTTCAAACCACCATATTTAACTTGAAACTTATAAATACTACACTTTAAACGAAGCCACTCCATTTCTGTAATGTTATTATTTCCAATACACTCTATAATCAAATTTTCAGATACCTTCAGACAATCCAATGTCTGCATCCACTTTTTATAATTTTTACTATTAGGTTCAACCGCCATGTCTATGAGCTCATCATACTTCACATTTATAGCCTTATATATAACTCGAACATGATCAATCGTAGGCATTTCGATAGTTTCAATATAATCAAAAAGTCTCATAATACATCCATCCCTTCTTTTCTACGGTTTCATAATACAACACACCATAAATTTTGTATAGAAAAAAGTGTCATACGACACTTATTTTAACAACATAGACATTATGGCCTTTTTAACACTCTTCGCATCAATTGGCTTTGAAATATGCCCATTCATACCGACTTGTAAAGCCATTTTTTTATCCTCATCAAACGCATTAGCCGTCATAGCCAAAATAGGAATGCTTGCCTTCTGCTTATTTTTAAAATGACGAATCCTTTGCGTAGCACTATACCCATCCATATTTGGCATTTAAATCATTATCTTCTGCCAACAATACTCGCCTACCTTTTAAAGCTAAATGAGAATGTTCCTTTTTGTTTAGATCATCAATATTTCTTGTTCCAATCACTACTGCTCGTGTACGATCCTTTTTCTTTACATATACTACACGCATTTGATGATATAATATGCCATCCTTTGCCATATATTCATAGGTCATTGAAAAATCATTTGTGTTTGTACAAAGAGCATCATACGATAATTTCTTCACTCACCATCTTTGTGGCATAGGCTGGCAAAAATTTACACCAACGATTCTCATACTCACGACAAAAATTAGAATTGTGCTTTCCATCCACACTCACTTGGCGATAAGAAAAGATTTGTCCTTGTTCTAAATCCAATAGTAATACAGAAAAATATTCCTTACCTGAACCTTCAATGATCTCTCTTTGTAGTTCTAATACCTTCTCTTTTTTTATAATTTCATCCACAGACGAAAGGCCATCGTTACATTAAAATGATTTTTATCCTCATATAAAAACACAGCCTTCAAACTTATATTTACCACCCCATTTTCATTCGGATAAATCTGATCTTTTAATTCAAAATTTCCATTATCTCTTAATCTTTTCATTAAGGGTTCCCTAGACAATATATGTATATATTCTGGACAAGATTCATGATTCAAATAATGATCATAAAAATAATGCATACTTTCCGTATAACAATGACGATTCAACTTTGTAGAATACGCCTTTTCATCTTGTTTAATGATTTGTACCGTATTCTCTTTTAAATCACAGATAATTAATGAAGTATAATCTTTTGTTAGACTCGATAAAACATCATTCTTTTCTTTTTCATATATAACCGCAATATTTTCATGAAGAATATGATGATCTTCTATATCCATACTATCACTAATCCAATGATATCCATCCTTACCTAATATACGAAAAATTGATTTTGATTGTATATCCCGTGAATCATATTTAAAAATTTATTATCAAAATGATTAGCTAGCTCTTCTTTTGACCAGCCAAGAAGCTCTAAAAACTTTTGGCTCACATATAAAAATGGATAGCCCTCATTCATTAAACATCGATGATATCCATCCATACATTGAGATATTTCATTTATGGTCTGATGATTTAATCTTACTTCATTATCTATCCTACAAACCACTAACATTTATCATTCTCACTGTATCACATATTTGCAATTTATGCGTATGTGCTTTCATTTGAAAATTAAAAAAATACCCAAATACATGGGTATTCATTGAACTATTTTTTTCTTTTTTTACGCTTATGAAACGATTTAGATACACTTCTTAATCCCAATACTGGAGATAAGAAAATAATAATTGGATAAATTTCCAAACGACCTATCAACATCGCAAATGACAATACGATCTTACTAAAATCAGAGAACATGGAGAAATTTCCCATTGGACCACATAAACCAAATCCTGGACCCACATTCCCTATACATGTGATCACAGAACTTATTGTCGTTTCAAAATCTAAGTTATTCAACGAAACTAAGAACAACAAAATTCCAACAATAATGATAAAACTACAAAAAAAAGCTAAAATCTGGTTTACGATTTCTGTATCTACTACTTTTCCATCCATTGTGATGGCTTCTACTTTTTGAGGGTGTAATAGCTTTTGAATATCTAACTTGATTTTTTTTACAATGATCAACATACGAGAAACCTTCACACCACCACCTGTAGATCCAGCACTCGCACCAAGAATAGTCAACAAGAAAAGAATCATCTTACTAAACTGTGGCCATATACTATAGTCGCAACTAGAATAACCCGTAGTCGTAATAATTGATCCAACTTGAAAACTAGCTAGACGAATGGATTTTAATACATCAAAATTATACATAGATAGAATATTTAATGTGATACAAACAATTGAGAATAAGATCACACCTAAATATGTACGCAACTCTTCATTTTTAAAGACTTGTTTAAAATCTTTAATTAATAAGAAGTAATACATATTAAAGTTGACACCAAATAAAATCATAAAAATTGTAATAATCACTTCATAATACGAATTGTTGTAGGCACCAATACTAGTATTTTTAATCGCAAAACCACCGGTACCTGCTGTACCAAATGTGTTACAAAGCGCATCAAACAATGGCATTTTACCAATCAAAAGTAAAATCACCTGTATTATTGTTAAACCCATATACATTGTATACAAAATCATAGCTGATTGACGCATGCGAGGCACAAGCTTACCGATGGTAGGTCCTGGAGCTTCTGCACGCATAATATGCATATCACGATCATTGGATTTTGGAAGTAAAGCCAAAATAAAGACTAAAATTCCCATACCACCAATCCAGTGTGTAAAGCTACGCCAAAAAAGTGTGGCATGCTTCAAATTTTCAACTTCCGTTAAAATACTAGATCCAGTTGTAGTAAATCCAGAAACCGCTTCAAAGAAACAATCTACAAAAGAAGGAATTTCATTGGATAAATAAAATGGTAAACCACCAAAGAAAGATACAACAATCCATGCAAGTCCTACCGCAATCATACCATCTTTGGCAAAATAAGAATTAACTCTAGCCTTTTTTCTTGTTAAGACATAACCTAACACTAGACAAATCGCAATGACAATCAAATAGGAATCATATATCCCTTCATGATAAATCAAATCCACAATCACGGGTAAAACCATTAGGCAAGCCTGCGCAACAAGAACCATACCTAATACGTTACCAATCATGGCCCAGTTTAATTTATGTAAATTGTGCTTAAGATAGTAAATCATTGATATCCCTCAATCCTGCAACCTTACTAATAATAATCACGGTATCCGATAATTGAATACGCGTATCACCAGTAGCTACTTTAGAAACACCTTTATGTGTTACATACGCAATGATAATCCCTTTACGAATATTTAAATCCTTGATTGGCACATCAATAAAACGACAGTTATCACGAACTCTAAATTCTAAAGCTTCAACTTTATCATTTACAAGTTTGATCAATGATTCAACATTTGATCCAACTGTATTTTGCATAGCACGAACATACTGCACAATTTGGTTGGCCGTAATAAATTTAGGTGTAATTGAATTTTCTAAGCCTAATTTATCCAATAAGAATCCTAAAGAAACACGGTTTACCTTAGGCAAGACATGCGTAACACCATGATTTTGGGCAAACATTGAAATAATAACATTTTCCTCATCATTATCTGTAAGTGCAATAAACGCATCCATTTCTTCCAAAGATTCACTTAATAATAATTCGTGATCCGTTCCATCCCCATTAATAACTGTTGCCTGTGGGAATTTTTCTACAAGACTAATACACTTATCTTTTTTGATTTCAATGATCTTTACATCCATACCTAGTTCTAACAACATGCTCGTCAAATAATATGTGATTCTTCCACCACCAACAATCATCACCTCATTTACAGTTCGATCACTTAAAATACCAACTTTAATGAAGAATTTTTCTAATTGTGTTGTAGAACCCGTTAGTGTTACACGATCCTTTTCATAGATGACGGTATTACCATTTGGAATAATAACCTCGCCATTATGTTGAATTGCCACAAACAAGACTTCACTTTTCAAACGACGATTGATGTCGCAAATACGCATGTTTGAAAGTGGCGAATTTTCTTTAATTTTCACTTCTGCAAGCTCAATTCTTCCCTTCGCAAAAGAAGAAACCTTAATGGAATTTGAGAATCGAATGGCACGCAAAATTTCACGAGCCGCTGCCTGCTCCGGATTGATGCTCATGCTCAATCCCAATTCATCCTTAATTAAACGAACGGTATTGTTGTATTCTGGATTACGAATACGTGCAATCGTATGTCTTGCGCCCAATTTCTTAGCCAATAAACAACAAATAATATTCACCTCATCCGTTGATGTAGCCGCAATCAACAAATCCGAAGACGATACACGAGCTTCCATTAACGTATCTAAGCTCGCACCATTTCCTTGTACGCCAACAATATCCAACTGATTCATGGTACTCGATAGAACATTCGCTTTATTTTCAACCACTGTAATATCATGACCTTCCTGGTTTAATTGTTTCGCAATCGCAAATCCAACTTTTCCATCACCCACTACAATAATTTTCATAACTCCTCCAAAAAAAATAAATTCCGATACGGAACCTAACTCAAGTATAATACAAATTAAATATAAAAACTAGTACTACAAACGCATGTAATGAACACTGGTGATTACGCATTAAATAATCTTCAAATTTTAGTGATTTAAGATTATTTATTTTTAACTCCTCTTTTGCAAATGGCTGGTAAGTGATAAATTGTTACAGGCAGCGCTATAATTAGAACGCTTGTGGAAAGGCAAGCTCTTGAAGAGCTTCATAAGTTGAATAATCATCAAGAGGAACTTGGCGGTTCTAGTTATTCATCTCGTGAAACTCCGAACCGCCAAACACAAATGAATACGAAAAGAACGTAGAAAGTATCCATCTTTACATTCATTTACTTGGTCTGAAGATTCTGAAAAATCTGAAGGACAGTTTCTTGTAGAAAATACTGTTCAAGATTGGTATGACGCTAAACATGCAACATCATCTATTTTTGAAATTGAATTTATAAATTCTTTAGACATAAAACAATATCCATTCTGTGGATCTAATGGTTTTATAAAATATGACCATAAAAAAGATGGAACACAAAGATATATTTGTAAAGAATGTGGTAAATGCTTAAATTTTTTCATAAGTATTCTCCTGTAACAGTGTGCTTATAAACAAATAACATATTTAGGTGTAACAATTCTTTGTTTAATCTTAGTGAAAAAATTGAATTAAAAAAGATGAAAAGTATAAAGCTCTCATCTTCGTTTAATATATGCAATATCAAAAAATGCAAAGAAAATTATTACAAATTTATAATTGGTAATTCATATATTCTTCTTGTAATTTTATGAAATTGCAACATCTTCTTTTGACTTTTTCATCTAATTCCCCAGATATATATAAGTTATATAAATTTTCTGCTTTTCTTAATACTAAAGCTTTGTTATGACTCAAATTTAGCCAAGTTAATTGGTTTCTAACCAAGTTTCTATATTGTAATTCTGCTTCCGAACAATCGGAGTTGAATCCAGTATCAATAATTTGATAAATCCTATCATCATTTATAATTGGAAACATGTTATTAAAATTGATAGCACCGTATTCCCCACCATTTATTTTGTGAAAATCCAGGCCATTGCTCATTCTAGCATGCTTTGCCTTTGGTGATGTCAATGGAATTACAAACTGGTTTTCATTATTCATAATTAAGATACCAATAAATGGTCTGGGAAAATTATCACTGCCCATATGTTCTAGCGGAACTTTAGAATCAATAGTATTACGTAAAAGATCAGTATATTCCATTGAAATTTTAATTAAAACAATTCTATTATCTCTTAATTGCCACATAACTACTCCTAAAATAAAGAAATGGTCAATCCAAAAAAGGATTGACCGCTTTTTTCGCTCCCACTTGGTTTTGGTAGGGTACACCGCTTTTTTCGCTCCCACTTGGTTTTGGTAGGGTACACCGCTTCTGGTATTTCTACCTTCATTTATATTATACACAATATATCATTAAAGTCCAGGGCCATTTTTTGCTTTTAATGATTACGCATGAAATAATCTTCAAATTTTAGTGATTTAAGATTACTTATTTTTTTATGCACTTTAATAGTGTATTGGTGTACATTATTGTTACGAAAAGGTATGTTACTTATCCTGACTTGGTCGAAAAGTTCCGTTCTCCTGGTCACACAATCAAAAAAACGAAACAAGGTTATAGTCTCTATTCGTGTACATCTAAATATGTGCCTGGTGGTAAACCTAAATGTTGTCCGAGCCCAATATCAGCTATAAACCATTTTGAGGTATATATCACCCTTTAAAATCCTGGAGAGCAAATTCACCTAACTCCATACAAATTAACTACACAAAGATCACCTAGATAAGATTCTACTTTATATGTTTCAATAAATAATTTGATTGCTAATAAAAATTTAGATATTCATGTCATTTTTGATTTAGAAATCGTCTTTCCATATAATCCTTTAATTTCCTTTTATCTTGATCATCTTGGTCCAAACATAATTGATCATATATATCTAAAGCTATTTCGTACAACTCTTTATCAACTTTCGATACCCTGTGCACACCTTCATCAACTTTATCAAAGCTAATATCAAACATTCTAAGAACCAATGCAAATATACATACTGAAATAATAGTTTCTAATTTTGGATCTTTAGCTAACATAAAAATTAATATAACTATTCCATATACAGTAAATGTTATACTTAGGCATATTAAAGATTCTTTAAAGGCTTTAAAAATTTGTTTTGCATAAAACTTAATTTTTCTATATAGGTTCACATTTTTTATTTGCTTTTCATCAGAATATTCTATACTTTTATATAAAGTTAAAGCATGATTTAGTTTCATTAAATATAAATCATTTTTATTACTACTATCATTTATTTTACTATCGCTTGAATGTACATTCTCTTCATTTTCCAATTTGCTGATTTTATGCATTTTTATACCCAGTTCTTCGAGTTCCTCATAAGTTACATGCTTTTCAACATTTTTAGACGCTTTAGCATCTACAAAATATTTAAAAACTATTTTAATTAATAATATAGATAGTACAATAACATACAAAACAATTTGCCAAAAACTTAAATCACCTTTGGATACAAATATTCTAAGAATAAAACCACATATAAAAAGGAATAATGCCCAACTATTAGAATATGCTTCTAAAAATTTTTCTTTAAAATCATTCTTATTGTATTCTGGTTTGTCTTCTAAATTAGTTGTAGTAGATACATTGTTAAAAAAATCTTTGATTATAACATTTCTCCCTTTGAAAACATTTCTAAAAAGCAAACAAGATGCAACAAATTGCATAGATAAAGCAAAAATATAGCCGATTTCATTTAAATTTTGCACCAATAAATTAATAAACTGAATAATCATTATTATAAAACCATCCTTTTTTTATCTATCACTTACACCTTACAACCACCCTATACTGCGCATCCAACGTACAAGTATATAGAGTTAATGGCCATTTACCATTTGTTACAGCCTCCACACTATTTGGTTTAAGAGCCTCTATCGCATCCACTCCATATTCAAAACTATTTCCATTCACATCTGTAAAAATGATTTTGTCACCATTATGCAAAGTATTTAACCTACCAAAATGAAACCAAGAATTATGAGCTGCAATTACCATATTATTCTTATAAATACTTCCATAATATCGACAAGGAAGTTTCTTCATATATTCATAGCTAAATGTACTTGTTACACAAAGCTTCAAATTCAAACTAGGAATTTCAAGAATACCAACACAAGGTATTCCATCCACTTTTTCTTCAGGCATTTCCATATCTGGATTTAATACGTAGTCTGGTATTTCTCCTGAAGAAGTTTTTAAAGTATGATACTCACTCATCAAATGTTTTGAAACATAATAAGAACGCAACGAATCATAGACATTATAAGAACATAAACATAAAGCAAGAATAATACAAACAACCCCTATTCTAGTGGTTAGCTTTCCTATTTTATTTCTCATTACGCAACTGGCGTCCTAAGCCAAACAAAACAAGTCCAACAAACAATAAAACAGGAACTGGCCACCATAACTGTCCCGTGAAAGCAAGCTCATCATCCTTTTTCTCTTTCTTCTTATCCGTATAACTACCCGTATTTGTTAAAACAACACTATCCTTTTCCCTAAAACAACTCTCCTTATAGCCAGAAGGAACACTTGTTTCCATTACACTATATGTATATAAAGTTGAAAGAGAATCCCAAGTATGAGACCATTGATTATCCGAATTTAATTTCACTTTATCAACCACTATACCATCTGACCTTAATAAACATACCTCAATCGATTTAGGACGAGACTTCTTATTATCCTTCTTCCATACCTTTAATACATGAATATGACTCGCCTTATTACTAGTCTCATACTTTAAATCCACACTTAAATCGCCACTTAAAGAAATCAAGGATACTTGTGGCATATAAAATACACCATTCGATTCAACTTCTTTTCCTACCACTAAATAAATGCCGGATTCTAGACCAGAAAAACCAGCCTTACCAGAAGAATCAGAAGTCGCATAAGCATCTGCCTCAATGCCATCCATTAAAATACGATTCTCTAATGCATTGGCAGCCCCTTGTACATCTTGTTTTAAATCAACAGAATAATTCGAAAATACACCTGTCAATTTATAATTCTCATCCGCTACTCGATATAAAGAAACCTGCATATCTGATGCTGGACAAGAAACATCCAAATTCATCAAATCACTTTTTGCGAATAGAGTTGTAGGTAAAAGACAACACAATAACGAAATGAATATAAAATAAATTCCTTTTTTCATCACCTACACTCCCTTCCTTTTCATTCGATATACAACATACCCAATACCATACAAAATCAAACCAATGACACTAGCCACAACCAAAGGATTTACCTTCGCAGCATCTGCCGTTAAATTCTTCTCATCCATCATATTCTCTACACGATGTCCACGAACTAGTAATCGATGCGTATTAATACCATAAGGCGTACAAGTAAATAATGTACATAAATCCTTACCTTCTTCAATTTCTAATAAACCATAATCATTCGGCTCAACAATCGCGATATTATCTACTTGATATGCAAGCACCTTATCATATACATGTAAATAAAAATAATCTCCCTTTTTAAGCTTATCCAAATCCGTAAATAACTTTGCACTCGGAAGACCTCTATGAGATGAAATAACACAATGCGTACTAGCACCACCAACAGGAAGACTCGAACCCTCTAAATGACCAACACCTATCTGCAATACAGACTCATCTACCGTATGATAAATCGCAAGCTTTACCTGAATCTTAGGAATCGTAACATATCCCATCATACCCGTACCATCCGCATTTAATAGGCTCTTATATTCACTAAGCTCAGAATCACTTGGAGTAAAACGACCACCATTATTTATTAACCCAGCATTATATTCAACAGCCCGATCAATCTCAGCCTGCTTCTTTTTTTGATCCATCTTAGCCAAAGCATCCGAATAATTTGCCACAACACGACTTTGATGCAAAGAATTCCAATAATTACTAACAGTAGGATACAATAACAACGATAAGCCAGTCACAAAAACAAGTATCGCAATTATAGTTGAAATATGTTTCTTCATCTTACAATCCATTCCCCTAACAACAAAAAACTAATCATTAAACTTTCTATATAATACAAACGAAACAAGCACAAATACAAAACCAATTAAATAAATAGACCTTGTTCCAACACTACCCGTAGAAGGTAATAAACTACCACTTTGATTTTGAACTTCAACCTCAACCTCAGCCTTACCCACATTCATACCATAAAAAACAAGGAAGGATTGACCCATAATTTCATTTGAAGAACCAATAACAGGATTCACAACAACAGTAACAAGATCAATCAATTTATTGTATCCCCTAGGAGCCTGAACCTCCCTAAGAAAATACCTTCCAGACTTCAAGCCAGAAAGAACAAAGCGACCACTACGATCCGTCTTTATAAGACCCTGACCCAATTCAGACTTTTGAAACACATTAGAATCCTCTGTTTCAATAAAACGAATACAATTCACATCATTCAATGCATCCACTTCACTTGTATACAAACTAAACTTAGCACCCTCAAGCCCAACTCTATTCACCGAACACTTAAACACTGGAATACTCAATACACCAACATTCACCTTATCCGATAATGACACAAGATGATCACCATATTTCAAACTAGCCACATTCGCATTATTAGTACATGCATCCTTATTAACAATGGCACTATACGAAATTCTTATATCACAATCCATACAATGATTTTCTAAAATTCTATAACCATCAAAAGTAAATAAAACCTCAAATCCATTTCCTAAATCCAATACACTATAATGCTCATTTTCATTTAAATCTATAATCAAATTATCATTAACCAAAGAAACTACAATTGAATCCAAATTTAACGATAACCCCTTCTCCATCACATCCGTAAGTTCAAGATTTTCAGCACCTTTAAAATTCCTTATAACACTCGTAAAATACACCACATCACCTATACCAGCCGTAGCATACTTACCCAAAGAATCCGTACCATCCATCTTCACATACTTCGATAAAGTAGGCTTTTCATTCTTCTCTTCAACACGAACCACATAATTCGTAGTAGTCAAACCACAAAGAACACCTACACTTGAATCCACTAAATAATAACCCAAATCTAAATCTTTAAACTCAACAATACCTCCAACTGCCCGTTGACTTTTTTTTGTAATACCCTCATGAGATTTCGCATAAGCCAATGCCCTTTGAGCAACCAAATCCATACGCTGCTCATCCCCGACAAAAGCCACGCCACCATTCGAATTCACATCAAAATAGAAACGACCATCACCAGAAACAAAGAATTCATCCCACTCAGAAGAAGAAATCTTGTAAGAATAGTTATCCCCATCAAAGTTCTGTAAATCCAGCATCTTATAAATCGTATACATCTCACCATCAATCGCATTATCAATAATAATCGATCCACCCATACCATTTGCGCTTACACTTTCACATAACACAAATACAAAAACAAAAACAAATAAGACGACTACAATTTCCCTGATCCGTTTCATATCCTTTATCCTTTTTATTCAACAACAGTAAGAACAGGACTGTAACAAACATTCGCTACAATCCTCTTTTTACTGTTGTTAAGAGAATGTAGAACACTCCCTCAACAACGTAAATTCATTCAATTCAATTATTTAGCTTTCGCTCTTTTTTTGTTAGCCAAAACAAATCCAGAACCTAATACTAGCGCACCACCAATCAAATAAATTAGTGTTGTACCCATACCACCAGTAGAAGGTAGTAAACTACCGGCATTATTCTCAACACCTATTTCATCTGCTGGAATATTATTTTGTTTTAAATTTATTGGTCTTGTATTCTCATTTCCTTCTGTAGTTAATTCAACTGTAATTTGACTTGTTAATTTATTATATCCATCAGGAGCTTTAGTTTCTTCAAGATAATATGTACCTAAATTTAAACCAGTAATATCAAATTTACCATTTTCATCAGTTGTAATAGTATCTACTTTTTTATTTACATCATCACCTGTCATAAATTTACGATAAGTTGGTTTAGTTGGTTTAGTTGGTTCAGTTGGTTCAGTTGTATTCTCAACCTTAATTAACTCAATTACTTTTTTATCATTTGTATATAACTTGAATTGTGCACCAGCAAGGGCTTTTTTAGCTCCAAATTTTTCCGTGAATTTATATACGGGAATACCACAAGTATAGGTTTGTGTTTGTGCTTCATTAGATTTAGTGTTTTTATCGCCATATGTTAAATATGTAGTATTCGTATTCGCATTTAAAGTATTAGAATATGAAATCTTAGCATCTTTTGTTAAAATAGCACGATAATGAACGACAAGATCATAGTTTTTATCTTCGTAATTTTTTAAAAATTCAGGTTTAAAAGTAACAACAAAACTATTCTTAGTTTTAGTAAATGTATAATCTTGATTATTCATTAAGTCCAAGAAATTATCACCATTAATACCATCACCACCATTCACCATTAAAGTTACATTAGGTAAATAATCTATCAATTCTAAACCTTTTGACATCTGATCATATAAAACATAGTTTTTTGCACCTTTTTTTACGTGGATAACTGTTTGGAAATCTAAAGCCTCTCCAATATTAGCATAATTCTGTGGTGCATGTTGTTCACCACGAGCTGATACTGTCTTCTCTACAATTGGCTTACTATTCTTTTCATTAATTTCAGCATTAGGGTTTGTTGTATTTAAGCCACAAAGGGATCCAACACTTGAACCTACCAAATAATATCCATAAGCTAAACCATTAACAGTAACTGCATTACCATTTCCTTTTGCTGTCGCTGTAACTGTAACAGGTTTACCTTTCGCATATGCTAAAGCATTTTTAGCAAATTCAGCAGCATTATCATCAGTAATATTTGACTTTACATAACCATTTCCATCTACTGTTGCATAATTTTTTCCTTCTTTAGCGAAAAAATCATTCCAATCATTAATCATTTTATATGAATAAGCTCCATTTTTATCTGTTGGCTCAGTATCAAAACTCTCTAAGTCAAAAATTTTGTAAATTTTGTATTCTTCGCCATCAATGGTATTATTGATTGTAATTGAACCTTTTTTACCATCTTCTTCTTGTGAACCAGTATTTGCCTTTGCGTTTGTGCTTAATGAGAATACCATCATGAACGCAAACATAATGGCTGCAATCTTTTTAATTAATTTCATTACTTTCTCCTACTTTCTTCTTTCTCTTTTTTTATCTATAATTGACAGGCTTATCACTCCTACAACCACTAGGGCTGTTCCTGACATCCTGTAAATCAGGTTTCCAGTACCACCCGTTGAAGGTAGTATTTTTGTACGGCTTTTGTTTGTCACGGTAACCGTATCACCGACTTTTGCAATATTTGTAGCTTTTGAGTTATCTTTTGAATTACTTTCATAAACCACTTTATATTGCATTGAATTTATTGTAGCTTCACCATCAGAAGCTTTAATCGGTTGTCCATTTTGATCCAATTCAAAAACGTAATATGTTTTGGTTAGATCAACTGGATTCTTGAATTTTGCTGACTTAACATCTGTATCACTAGGATCATATTTGATATCTATAGTTTGTAATAGTTTTGTTCCGTCTGCATCTTCATACAATCCAAATTTATAAATACCACTAATTGGATTATGCTTTGTTTCAGCAGCATTGTTTGTAAATTGCTTTTTAACCGTAATACCCTTTTGTGTGTTATAAACTACAAGATTGAATTTCTGAGGTGAATCTACAATTTTATATCTAATCTTATCTTGTTTGTTAAAATAATCTATACAATCCTGCACATATGACGGATTAACACCATTCACTTTTTCCACATATATAATGTAATAAGAATCCTTATTTTTTACATACCCATCTGGTGTGTTAGTTTCCATTACTTCATAAATCGTATTGGAATGTGTAATAAATGAAGAGTCAACTTTGTAAATTCCATTAGCATCTGTTTTGCCACTTATACTCCCTTTTGATAATACACGTTTAATCGCATTACCATTTAATTCACATTCATAGACATCAAACTTTACATCTTTAATAGGCTCTAATTTATTTTCATCCATTTTTGTGATAGTCAATTGCGGATTTTCTTCACCTTCTGTACTTCCACCTGCAGCTAAACGATATTTAAAACCTTTAATCACATCATTCTCTCCACCATTTTCAGAATATGATTTCCAAAATACTTTGTTAGATAAATATTGTACTGGCGTACATGGAGCTACTTTTACCGTCACGCTATATGTAATAAGCACTTTTTTACCGTTTGGAATAGAAATCTCTAAAGTATTTGTTTTAGAATCGTATGATTTATCAATAGATACTTCTTTTCCATTTTCTTCCTTAGCTTTGATTGTTGTAGGATCTAATTCTAAGTTTTCATCTAATTTATCCACTAAAGTAAGCTTATTTCCATCATTCAAAGGAAGTGTTTGTCCTAGTGCATTAGCGGTAATTGTATAATTAATAGTTTGTGATGTATTATCTTTTGCATGCTCTTTATCAAAATTATTACTTTTAGATAAATTATCTCTTTTAGACATTGTTGCCTCATTACTAGCCGTATCAATTATTGTTTGTCCATCTGGTCTAAGAAGAGTTACCTTATTCGTAAAACTTTTTTCTTCTCCTCCTAACAAAACCTCATCATCTGTTACTCGGCAAACAACTTGTACATCAACTGCATATTTATCGCCAACTCTTCCATCTTCAAATTCACCTAACTGAATCATAGCTTGATTTTTATTTTTGTTGTAATAATAAATCGTTGTTTCTGGATTTCCATTATCATTGGTTGATTCATTACTATTTTCCTCCCATTCAGTACCTAAACCAACTATTTTCTGTGATGTTACTTTTCCAGCCTCATCCGCATGCCATTTGACTCGAATATATGATAGTTCCATGCCATTCGGTATGTCTTCTAAGACACGATAATTTCCTTTTAATTCTCCTGCAAGATTTACTTTAAATGCCCATGAAATAAATGCACCCTTGCTATTCGTTTTATTTAATAAGTCTTTACAAATTTTAGATTCTGGATTAGTTTTATCAGCACCAACTTGAAGAGTAGTTACCGTTTTACCATCATACGTAAATGTTTGACCTAACTCTTTAAGTATATTTGGTCCTCCATAAAGTATTTGACTTGCAGACTTGCATTCTTTAAAAGACTGGTCTGAAATGTCCTTCATTAAAACTACGTTTCTATAAGTAAACTCAGCTCTATATGCACTAGGCAAACTATGTGGTTCGGTCATTATCACAATATAAAGTCTTTTTTCATTGTTTAATGAAATCGTTTCTTTTGCCGTTAATGTCAATTCACTAGAATTATCTTCTCCAGTAAAATTTTTACTATTGCCAAATTCTTTATCAAATGATTTTGATTTATCCACTAATCCATTGTTTGAATTTTTAAATTCTTCAAAACTAGTATAAGAATTTATATTATTAGCTGGCTTACCCTGATAAATACCTGCAACCGAATCACTATGCAAGAAGGAATCTGTTAAACCTTTATCTTTTGAAATCGCATCTTGAATCAGAGTACCCTTTCGAATTGCAGTACCATTTACTTCAATTATCCAATATAGCTTTCCATTCGTATAAGAAGTCGCATTCTCTTGTGGTTTTTCATAATACCAAGCACTTTTATTCACGCTCAAAGAATAATGACCCTTCACTTGAATTGTTAACGAGGAACCAACATCATCAAATGTAAAAGTTGTGTCTCCCTTTTTAACACCACTTAATGAGAATGTATTTTTCACTTCAACATTTCCAACTTCACTTAAATCTTTCGTTTGTGCATAATACTCAAAACGATACCCATTGTTATTGTTTGTCCATCCAATTTGAGACAACTTTAACTCAAATGAAGTCTCATTATCAATTTTCACCCATTTAGGTTTTTGATACTCATATTTATTCGCAGTTGCATCATATTCATAAGGCGTTATTTTTACATATCCAACATAATGCATAACATCAGAACTCAATATATCTTTTAAAGTAGCTTCAGTTACATCAAATTGATTCATTGTCTGATTTACATTCACTGTATACTGATAGCTTCCAGCTGGAACGTTAAATGAATTAACAGAACTATCTTTTTCATAACCATCATTCTTTTTTACATAGACATCTGAACCACTCATATTAATCGTTTGGACTTGATTCGTTACTGTAGCTTCTTTTTTCTTTTCAACCCAAGTGTAATCATCTAAATTCAATTGGTCAAAAGTTCTATTTAATATAGTACCATCATAAAAATCTTTTGCGTTATCCGCATTTGCTATATAACGATTCTTAATCGTTACATTATTCGACTGCATGGCTGCATATACTTCCGGTTTTACCTTTAACTTATATGTTACATAATAAGAATCACCAGGATATACCGTAAAAGGATTCGAATCCGTTCCTCTTATTCTAAACCGTTTTGGATTTCCATCACTATTTGATCAATCCGCTTTATAATTCGTTCCATCCATTTCCCATTCAACCTTATAATTTGATGGATCTACCAATGTATCCTTACCATCTTTAGTTTGATATAATTCTACAGTGCTTCGTTCATAAGAAATATATGGAAGCATTGTTTCATCTGTACGTATATTGTGATAATTTAAATAATCATAGAACATAAAATTCTTTAATGGATAATCACTAGATGAGTTTAATGTAAATTCCAATTTATATTGAACAATATAATTCCCTTCAGCATCCTTTGTGTATTTCTCATCGTGAGTCTTTTTCATATCATAAGAAACAGTTGGAGTAAATGTTTTATCATCTTTTCCCTTTGGATAAGTTGTGCCACCTTCTTTTTTAGTATAAGCGGAAGCTGTATTTGTGATAGATTGTTTGTTTAAATTTTTATCATCACTTAACTTAACAAAATAAGTTAAAGTACGACTTTCATTTGGCTTCAATTCACTTATTGACCATACTAAACTTCCAGGCTGATTTATACTTGAACTATCTGTAACTTGTTTTGGAATCTCATTATCAGAAGTTTGCATATCTGCTAGATATATTTTTCCGGCAACATTTGATTTTGTTCTTTCTTCATACGGCTTTTGCCCATCAGGAGAAGATGCTAGTACTTGCGGTGTATTTGAAATATCACCCATATAAGAAACAAGTTGACTATTATTTGTAAACTTATCAACTACATATACATTTTTACTTCCGTCTTGACCAGCAGTAACTGTAATTGTGTATTGAATATAATCACTCTTAGAATCTGGTTTAGAATATGCTTTTATAACTTTAACATCACCAAATTTTTCTAAATAATCTTGACCATAATCTAAAGTGATGATGTCTCCTTTTGGCGTTTTAAGACTTGTCGTTCCATCATTTTTGTTTAATTGACTTAAATCAACTTCTCCTTCCACAAAGAAGTCTCCTTTAAGTGTGGTATTCGTACCAGAATTCATGAAGTCTTCCGTATAGGTTATGACAACTTTTCCATCCTTAATATGAATAGTTCCAATTTTATTGCCGTTTTTATCTGGTATATCTCTAGGATTAGTATCTTTCATACGGAAAAATTTAGGAAGTGTGTAACTAAAAGAACTTCCATACTCATCCTTTAATACACTCGCATTAATATCCATAAAATGAACTGTGATTTTTAAATATTTTGAATTCGGTCGTAATGTATCACCTGGAATACTTGAATTATTCTTATCATCAGTTATCACTATAGAATCAATCTTACCCGTACTATTACTTAAATCAAAAGGTTGTTTTGTAGTTTCTGTTGTAGTTTCTGTTGTTGTCTCTTCTTCACTTTCTTGAGATACCTGTTCATCATTTTGAGTTTCTGGCTCATCCTTGACAACTTCTTCTTGTTCATTTACTTCTTCTTGTTTGTTACAATCCTCATTATGAGTATGCTCTTCCTTTTCGCAAATCAATTCATTGTTTTCATCATAACACTCAGCCGTATGTGTATGCTCTTCCAAGTTACATGCTAAAGTTTCAGCAGGTAAAGATAGTGCATAAACAGTACATACAACCACAATACACGAAAGTGCTATCATGAGCTTTTTCCATTTTTTTAAGCGCGCTTTGTCTTGTAATAAACGCCTTAAATACTCCTGCACAATCTCACCTGCTTTCTATTACTTTACAATTCCAATTTTATTTAAAGGCCAAACTGAAAATAAGACTTTACCCTCAATTTGTTCTTTTGAAACATCTCCAATTACAGCACTTCTAGAATCTATTGAACTCTCGCGGTTATCTCCCATACAAAACCATCGAGACTCTTCTACTTGATGTGGAAAGTCTATGTCTGTATTTCCAAGTGACTCACTATCTACATACGATTCATGAATAGCTTTACCATCCACAGACACCTTTCCATTCACATTTATATCCACCTTTTGACCAGGACTAGCTATAACACGCTTTACCAATAACTTATTTTCCTGCCAAAATGCTACAACATCACCCGACTTTAGTTTTTTAGTTTTTATAGACACTACGATCTGCCCATTCTCTAAAGTCGGATCCATACTCGAACCATAAATCTTTAGTACTGGCATCCACAGTGTTGCCACCAATACAGAAATAGCAGCCACGACAACAAGTATACTCAATGTCTTCTGTACTTTTTTTAAATATCTTTCTCTCTCTTTTAAACGACTAAGCTCTTCCTTGACCTCTTCATTCGATACAAGATCACTATCCGTCTGCATCTTATCAATTAAGTCAATCAATTCTTTTCGTTTTAAATGTCTTAAATCCTTCTTATCCATATCCCTATCCACACATTAAGATTATATTAAGATGAACATACATCATCTTTTGTTAATTAGTTGATATATGCATTTCTACTTTATCTTAAACGAATCTAACTACAATGTTATAAATACATTAGTACAACTAAAATTTAGCACCTGTATTTTACATAAAGGTAAAATCGATTGCAAGCGCTTTTTTTGAAATATTTTAAACGGTTATATTTATTTCAATTAAAGTTTCTTATTCACATGTATTTAGTGCATTTTAAGTATTTTTGGTTATATGTCAGATTTTTAAAAAAATAAATGAAAATAAAAAATACAAGCAACACTACTAATTTGTTCAAACAAATTAAAATACTATTGATTTCTCATAACATATAACCACAGCTATATTCACTGCTTACAATCTTAATATTGTATAAAAGAATCTTTATACAATATTAATATTACTTAACAAACCCATTTTTAATCCTCTTAGTACTATTTCTTAGATAAACATAAAGTTATATAAGCACATATTTCATATTCTAAAATTGTTCTAATCAAATTCTGAAAATCACTTAATGGGTTGTAATAATTTTACATCGTATTGTATGCGCTTACAACGGCGTTCTCTAGACAATTTTATATCTAAATTAGCTTGGAATATGTTCATTTATGCTTTATATAAAGTATTTTATATATATTAACAAGTCTACCCCCCCCCGTTTAAAATCCACTAATTTGTGCAAATAAATTACTAATTTATGCAAATAAATGAAAATAATAAGATTATATGTGATGATGTAAAAACTATGTGAATCTCTCGATTTCAAGAAATTGGTTATGTACAAGCAAAAGAAGATGTCATTTCATTTATCAAAGATATTTGTGTTCTTAACATATGGTCAAAAGAATTCTTCATCTCATTAACAAACAATTTAATAAGCAATGAATCATAAACTATATAGTATATTTATTATTTTGTAAGTATCCATCTGACACACCTAGAAAATTTCAAGACCTCTAGCCATGACATATTGGTCCACAAAATCACGAATCATTTTTTAATGGCTGCTTCAAACTGTGTAATATAATCCTTGATTTTATCCATGACGAATCTGCACTTTCTGTGATTAAATCTATACTTGTATTCGCAATAATACAGAGGCAACATTCTTTTTGATAATCCATGATATACATGTAATAAATTACATAGTAAATCTATCTACAGCCATAACAAATATGAGGCTTTAATTAAGAAAATGAATTAGCACAGAAGAACTGATGAATAGAATAAAAAATATCTGGCCCTTATAAGACCAGATAAAAAATATCAGCGTAATATGAAAGTTCTGTTCAATACAAAAACATCGTATTTTTAACTGCAATACGATTTAAAGCCTGGATATAAAATTGTATACAGGCTTAACTTAATTGCATTGTTTTTTAATTACCCTACTCTATAAATTGCTTTAAATAATCCATATCTAAAACAATAATTCGATTATTTTTAACTTGAATGATCTGCTTTTGTTTTAAACCACGAATCACTCGATTCACACTATTACGTGTTGTAATCCCACAAAAATTCGCAATATCCTCATTTGTGACCTGCAAATCAATAAATATACCCTTTTGTGTTTGAATGCCAAATAAACTTGCCAAACGATATAACCAAGAACATACCGCACCTGCCTTTGAATTCATGATCATCGCATGTTCTCTTGTGAAGGCTAGTTTGAATCGATTGCGATAATATGTATTTACATACTTTTGTAGGTTCACATCCTCTTTAACTTGCTTATAGAATTCTTCTTTTGAAATACAATACAATTCAGCTTGTTCACTCTCAATACGAATCTTTGGAAGATAATTTCTAAATTGTGTCAAACAATCACAATATAAACTCACCACATCCGGACCTTGTAGATAGGTAATATTAAATTCACGATCATCTTGCATGATCAAACTCACTTTAACAATACCCTTCTTTAAAACATACATATTACTATCATTCAAATCTAAACATGTATGTCGATCTTTTATAAGTATAGGAACCTTTTCTTTTTCTAAATATTGTATGACACCATCACAACTCATCTTTACTTACTCCTACTTGTATCTATATTCTATCATATTTATGTAACGAACCTAATACCTTTGTCTATCAACAATCCATTAATAAAGAATCGTAATGTGATCATAACCAACCTATGTCATAATAACTGAAAAAAAGGACCCGGACACAATGTTGTCCGAGCCCAATATCAGCTATAAACTGTTTTGGGGTATATGCCGCCCCTTAAATTCTTGGAGAGCAAATTCACCTAACCCCATTCAAATTTATTGCGCCTTTTTTAGACTATAGAGGCCTTACAGAAAACCATAAAAAAAAGGCTCCTATCGGTGGGAGCTAACACCATAATAGCGACCTGCTCTTCACTTATATCCCGCTTATTCAAAACAAACTGAGCAAGCGGCGAACAATCAGAAGTAGCTAACCTCTTATCTTCATACAATGATACCCACCAGCGCGCAAAAAGTCAACCCGTTTTTTTTTATAAAAATGAGTTGCTTCTTTGTGAATGGCATCTATATATAACTTCCCAATTAGCATGAAAATAATGTATAAAAAATCAAAAAAAAACATTTCAACTTATATAAAAATTTAGTAAATACATATAAAATCTGTTAATATTGTGAGATTTGAAGCAACTCCTTTATTGTGAATATGTCCCTATTTTTTACTGGATCACTTGTATTCTACATATCCAGTTTCCTAAATAAGAGTTGAGCTAAGCCCCCACAAACTTATGTTCAACTCTTTTTTATAGTTCAAAGCGCCCATTTTAATTGCCCGCTTTGTTCTTTAAAATTTTTATAATCTGTTTTCCAACTTTATCCATATCGATTGGCTTAGAAATATATCCATCCATACCCACATTCAGTGCCTTCTTTTTATCTTCATCAAACGCATTCGCACTCATCGCAATTATTGGAATATTTTGCTTTTCTGGAATCGCCCTAATTTTTTGTGTAGCTAAATACCCATTCATATTTGGCATTTGAATATCCATTAAAATAAAGTCATACGTACCAACCGGTTTTTGAGTCACTTTACCAACACATTGAAAACCATCTCTTGCCAAGTCTACATGCAAGCCACAATCCTCTAATATAATCTTCGCAAATTCTGCATTCAATTCATTATCTTCCGCTAGTAATACATGTTTACCTTCTAAAGAATGCTTAGAAATGGATAAATCCTCATTTTCTGTTTTTACTACCTCTTCATCCACAACCATATGATCTATCGTAATTGTAAAACAACTCCCTTTACCAAGCACACTTTCAACATCAATCGTACCACCCATCATATCTATCAATTTCTTTACAATAGCCATACCAAGACCTGTGCCCATAATATTTACGGAAGCTTCACGCGTAAATGAATCAAATAGAGTTGGAATAAAACTCTCACTCATTCCAATACCCGTATCTATGATTTGAATTTGATATGTACCATAACCCTCTTTTGCACACTCCAGTTCCTTTATATCCACTGTGACACGACCGCCATTTGGTGTATATTTAATGGCATTGCCAATCAAATTCACTAGAATTTCCTTCACTTTCGTACTATCACACAATACTTGTTTATGTTTTATATCAATTTTTGTATCTAATACAATCTCTTTTTCTAAGGCCATAGCACCAAAGACATTCGACACTTCTTCAACCATATCTACAATGGACTCACTACTTTCAACTAACACACTTTTACCACTTTCAATACGAGCCATATTCAATACATCATTAATAATGGAAAGTAATAAATTACCCGACTGCTCAATCTTCTTTTGATAATCCACCAAAACAGGATCCATAAGCTGTTTTTTCATCAATTGATTATATCCAAGAATTACATTCATAGGCGTACGAATATCGTGTGACATATTATTTAAGAAATTTGTCTTGGCATTGCTCGCATTTTCAGCTTGAATATAAGCCTTTCTTAACTGTTCCTTTTGAAGACGCTCCTTCTTAATCAAATCATCAATATTTCTTGTACCAATCACAACCGCTCTAGTACGATCCTTTTTCTTTACATAAGAAACACGAGCCTGATAATATAAAACACCCTCATCCGACATATATTCATAAGTAAAAGAATAATCTTCATTGGTCGATTTCAGTTTTTCAAAGGAAAGTTCCTCTAAAAAACTGTCTCTTGAAGCATCCGAAACCAAATCTTTGGCATAAGTCGGCAACAATTCAGTCCAACGATCATGATAAGACCGACAAAAATCTGCAATACGCTTACCATTACTACCCGCTTCACGATACGAATAGATTTGTCCTTGATCCAACTCCACTAAAAGTACAGAAAAATAATCCTTACTAATCCCTTCAATAATCTCTCTTTGAAGTTCTAAAACATTTTCCTTTTTACGAACCTCATCCATAGGACGAAATCCCATCACAAAACGAAAATGGTGCTTTTCATCATATAAACGAATTGCTCTTGCATATAAAGATTCATATCCATTAGAATTTGGATAAATCTGATACTGCAATTCTACCGTCTCATTTTTAAGAAGTGCATTCATAAAAGGAACAGGAGATAAAATATCCATAAAATCTTTACACGACTCTTTTACCAACACACGATCATAGAAATCACGTAAACAACGTGTATAATTCATCTTATCCTCATTCGAAAAATCATCAAACCCTCTATAATTATACATCTTGCCATCATGCTTAACGACAACCATCGTATTCTCCATTAAATCTCCCACGATCACGGTCGAATATTCCATTGTAAGGGCTGTAAGCATTTGATTACGCTCCTCAACCCTTTTTTCTTTATCCAACATAAAACTTGTAACATCCGTAATATTTCCCTGGAAGAAAAATGTTGAATCTTGTTTTAAAGCCAAATAACAATCCGATACCCAATGATACCCATCCTTACCTTTCAAACGAAAAATCACATTCTGACAAGAACCAACTTTATATTGTTTCCTCAACAAATCTCTATTCTTATCTAAACGAATTTTATCTTCAGGATGTAACATATTCACTAATTTATTATCAAATTCAGTTTCAATTTCTTTTTGCGTCCAATGTAAAGTATTTAAAAAATCATCGCTCATAAACAAAAAAGGATATCCCTCATCTACAGAACACCTATAGTATCCTTTAAGCAACCTATACACTTCATCCAACTCCATATTATTCTTCTTTTGACGCTTAAAAAATTTCATATTATACCCCGAATTTCATGTAAACTCTTACAAATATAATAACAACACAACCTTCATTTGTCACGATGAAATAAACAAACATTTTTTTGTTATATTTAATATTTTTAAATACTTATAGTTATATTTCTCTATTATATTAGAATAAAGACATGCTATAATTTATCCATTAGACGAATAAAAGAAGCCCAATTTTTATACATCTAACACATTTCGACGTGAGGACTAGCCCTTCCCAAAAACTAAACATAGCTAGTTCTCTATTTTTTTTGCGTTTAGATGTTATAATGAAATTGGCTGAGTACTAATCCTTGGCTTGTAACCAACTTAAGCTGACAAATCCCACATACTTGTCAGCTTTTTCTTATATGAAGAAACTTGACTAATCACCTTATGATTATATAATATAAACGAGTTTATCATAAGTTGATTTATCATAAGGAGGGTAATCATGAGATTCATAGGCAGAAAAAACGAATTGCATACATTAAATACAGAATATAATCGTAACAGTAGCTTTGTGGTTATTTATGGACGACGCCGTGTTGGAAAAACAACACTGATCAAAGAGTTCTTAAAGAATAAAACTACATTCTATTATCTTGCGACCGAGGAATTAGAAAGCCAAAGTATGAAACGACTTGCTAATGTTATAGCACGTACTACAAAAAACACATTGCTACAAAAAATAGAATTTACAGATTGGTTGGATTTATTTCAACTAATTGCTGACTATAAACCAGAAGAAAAAAAAGTCCTTGTCATTGATGAATTTCCATATCTAGTAAAAACAAATTCAGCATTCCCTTCGATCCTACAAAATGCATGGGACGAATTTTTAAAAGACAGTAACGTAATGTTGATTCTGTCCGGTTCCTTGATTGGTATGATGCAAAAACATGCACTTTCTTATGATAGCCCACTATATGGTCGTAGAACAGCACAAATGCGTTTGACGCCACTACCATTCACTAGTATTTATGAAACACAAAATCTTCCTTTTGAACAAGCCGTAGAACAATTTGCTCTAACAGGTGGTGTACCAAAATATTTGGAGTTTTTTGAAGACGGAAGACCTTTAGAAGAACAGCTTAAAGATGCCGTTTTTTCTAAGAATGGCTTTTTATATGAAGAACCCAATTTTTTATTAAAAAGCGAATCCTTAACAGCCGTAAACTATTTTTCAATTATTAAGACAATTGCAGACGGCAATCATAAACTCGGTAAAATTGCAAGTGCATTAGGACAAGAATCTTCATCACTTACACCTTATCTATCTACACTTTCGGATCTTGGTTTCATTGAAAAACGAACACCAATCACAGAAAAGAATCCAGAAAAATCACGTAAAGGATTGTATTTCATTGCAGATAATTTCCTTCGTTTTTGGTTTTGCTATGTCTACCCTTACAAAGGTGAATTGGAATTAGACAATATGCAAATTGTACTAGACGAAATTCATAAAGATTTTAAAGAAAAATTTGTTGCCTTTGCTTATGAAGATATCTGTAAGGACATTTTCGCAAAACTATGCAGTAACAACGCAATTTCATTTGTACCATCACGCATTGGATCTTATTGGTTAAATGATTATGATGGAGATACAGAAATCGATGTCATGTCTGTAGACCATCAAAATAAACAAGTTTTTGCTGGAGAATGTAAATATCATACAAAACCAGTAGATGCCCCCGTATACTTTACATTAAAAGAAAAAGTAGATAACGCCGCAGAAATACGCAAATCTTTCCCAAAATATAACATTATCTATGGCTTATTTAGTAAAAGTGGTTTTACAAAACGTATGCTCGATATCGCAAAGGAAAACCCAAATATACTTCTAATTCATGAAGATCATTTATTGTAATTTATATTTTTAGCTGACAAATCCCACGTACTTGTCCAATGCCATTTAGTTAAGAATAACGAGACTGTTTAGATTGGTTCATCTAAGCAGTCTTTTTATTTGCTTTCACGACAAAAAGTGTAGCATTTCTGCTACATCGTTGGACATGTGGTCATAAGTATCAATCGAAACGGTAATTGAAGGAGACTGGAGCTTTAGGTTTCAGTTTTCTTTTATTTTGCCGATTTCTGCGAACAGGAAGAATTTCCTTAGCGATAATATCACAAATATAAGTAGGAACTTTCACTTTCTTAAGGCGTTCACGAATGATATGAAAAGCCCGAACAAAGTTGAGTTGATTTTCATATTTACGTTTTTGCTTGGCAATATCGATTTCATTCGTAATTCGGCTACAAAAGTTGTAAAGTAACATCTTAGCGTAGATTTCCTATTCAATCGGGTTTCGCTTTTTAGAATGCAACGTATTTAAATCTAAATCATATTTCAACTCACGATAACTGGTTTCAATTCCCCAGCGTAGATGATACAGCTCTTTGATATCCTGCATACCGAATTCATCTTTAGCTAAATTTGTTACAATGCATTCATATGTATCCTCCGTAATCTTAAAGCGAACCACTCGACACTCAAAATCATAAAAAGAAGTATCTCCAAAATAATCAAATTGCTGATTTTGTGGCACAAATTTATAGAGAAAGGATGAGATTTAATATCATTTGTCTGCTTTTTGTAGTCAGTGTTCGTTTGGTCCAAACATCGAATTCTTCGTATGGGAATGGTCCAAAGCCACGTAACATCCCAGTGGAATGAATATCCTTGACTCGAACCAGATACTTATTTCCTGATAATTTAATCTTCTCAAAGGAATTGATGGATTCATACCCTCTGTCTGCAATAAAGATAGCTTCATCGCCTTTATAGCGTTCTACCATTTTATTCAATGCATCCCGTTCATTCTGTACAGCCTGTCCCTGTAAAATAACATCATCATAGGTGTATTCTAAAACATCATAGCTTGTATTCAGATGAAAAGCAGAGAACGGCTTATCGGAATTGTTAGCCTTTTGGATTGTTGTTTTCTTATCCTTGATTTCAGAAGTAATAGGTAATGTAGAACCATCTAAAGCTAAAAGACGGTATCCATTATATAACTTAGGCTTTCTTGTTCTGCCATTAAATAAATTGAATAAAATATGAAAAGTATCAGGTTTAATTTTATCTCTTGCCTGTATAAAAGAAGACACAGTTGGCGTATCTAGGTTGTATCCAAACAGTTTATACAGTTCATCTTTTAATGAGCCGCCTTCTAATAACAAAACATTCATCAATGTGTTCCCAAACAGATGCTTTCTTTTTTGAGTAAAATCCTTTTCTGGATTGACAACAAATAAAGAAGAGGATTCATCCAATTGATATATGCATTGTTTTAATATCTTTTTCATGCGTTTAAATTTGTTCATAAGTATGCTCCTGTAATCGTATATTTATAAACAAATAACATATTTTTGAATCAGAGCATAAAAATATGAATCAACATTCAAATTGACAATCACATGTACGCTTGCTAAAATAGAGTTGTAAAAAGAAGTACATTACTAGCTAATTAGTTAGTTAGTATGAAAGTTTGCCGCTGACCAATATGCGGGGTATAAATGGTTGGGTTGAAAGTTTACCGCTGACCAATATGCGGAATATAAATGGTTGGGTTGAAAGTTTACCGCTGACCAATATGCGGAATATAAATGGTTGGGTTGAAAGTAAAATCCTTCGCCATTAGGTGAAGGATTTTTCGTTACAAAATATCTTCAAAACATTTATTACTTTTTGAAGATAATGAGGATACAAAGATGAAAAAAACAGGTTTTTATATTATCAAAGATCAATTTTTTGAAGATATGAACGATCCGTATCTCAAAGGAAATAAATCAGGAAATAGACCACATTATTATTGTTTTGAAGATTCAACAACTGGAATATATTGGATGATTCCTTTATCTAGCCGTATTGAAAAATACAGGCGTATCACGCAAAAGAAAGAACAAGCAGGAAAGCCATGTGATATCATTCATATTGTTAAACTAGATGATAGTCGTGAAAGTGCATTTCTCATACAAGATATGTTTCCAATAACAGATGAATATATTGAGCGAGAATACACAATCTCCGGAAATCAATTACTATTAACAAGTAATCATGTTGCCAAAGAAATTGAGCAAAAAGCAAAAAAGGTAATGAGTATGCTGAAAAGAGGAATTAAATTCACTCCTACGCAGCCAGATGTGATAACAATATTAGAAAAACTAAAACAGAGTAAATAAAAAACTATAAATATTTGATAATTATCAAATATCTATTTTAGAGAAAGTAACAAATACCAATGTCATTAAGTTAAGCTAACAGGATAGTGACAGCGGTAAATTCTTATTAAGTTAAGCTTGGATACAATTCTATATCCAGACCTTTACTTACGTTACAGTTAAAAATGTGGTATTTAAGGCATGACGAAAAGGCAAATTTTTGAATCAGAGGGTAAGGGGGAACTACGTAAAATTTATTTGCATTTTTCAAAAAGTGTAGTATATTAATTATGACAAAGGCGCATGTTGCGCAAACTGGGTTGCTAACCTTTATCTCTAGAAGATAAGGCGCTGCCCTTTTATTTTATAAAAGTGGAGTAGCTTATGAATTACCGTCAACTTCCCGCAATATTTATACATCTATACAAATAAACATCCCGTTGTGCTGTCACAACGGGTATTCTTTTATGATTCATTTAATGTGATATTTTAGTGCTATTTCACATGTGGTATTTCTCTGTTCCGAAACCAAAATATTAATATACAAAAAAGTGTTAGACCTAATATCATCTAACACTTTCAAAAACAATACTAGCGGTTTTCTGCTGGCTGTCAGCCACGATACCCTACAGAGTATCTGTATGACGTGGTTGGAACTTTTAAGTCTCCAACCTAGACTCATCTTTTCTCCCCGATGCGGGCGCGATATCCTACTGAATATCTAAATGTCTTGGACACTTTACCCTGCTCCAAGTGCAGTACAGCTTTTACGTGCCGCTACACGGTACTCTCTGTACACCCATATTGAACTAACACACTCTAACGAGTGTGGGCTTTTTTTTAATATAGCCTAGTTCTTCTCCTGTTTCTTATTCTATCATAGTTTTGTCTTTATTTT
>URHY01000003.1 GCA_900547815.1 uncultured Solobacterium sp. | reverse complement strand
CTTTTTGGCTTGTCAAGTGTTTTTTACACTTCTTGCACAAAAAAAGAGCCCTACCCATTTATAGGTAAGACTCATAAATTTAAGAATTGTCTTAACTTAATGACATTGCCACTAAGTCTTCTCTATTTTTCGATTTCCTTTAAGATGTTTTCAATCTTATTTCCCTGTTCAAGACTTGTATCTTGAATAAAGATCAATTCAGGCATCTTACGAATCTTGATTTTCTTTGCAACACCGGAACGAATAAATCCTTTTGATTGGTTTAAAACACGCATACCTGCATCATTACGCCCTTGTTTACCAAGGAATGTAACATAAACTTTAGCTTGTGATAAATCATTTGTACATTGTACATCCGTTACCGTGCAAAAACCTAAGTTCGGATTTTTCAATTCAAATTGAAGAATGTGTGAAATCTCTCTTTGAATTGTCATTTCCATACGTTCTGTTTTTAATGACATACTATTCTTCCACTTCCTGATCTTCGAAGCCTTCTATAATATCTCCTACTTTAATATCGTTAAAGTTTTCAATTGTCATACCACATTCGTAACCATTTATAACTTCCTTAACATCATTTTCAAAACGACGTAATGATCCTAGTTTTCCAGTATAAACAACAATACCTTCACGAATCAAACGTACTTTACAATCACGCTTCATCTTACCATCTGTAACCATACATCCGGCAATCGTACCAACCTTGCTAACTTTATAAATCTGACGAACATCCGCCTGACCAATGACAACTTCTTCATATACTGGTGCAAGCATACCCTTCATAGCCGCTTGTAATTCTTCTAAAGCTTTATAAATGATGTTGTGCAAACGAATTTCAACACCTTCTTCTTCCGCTTTTTTACGAATAGCAGCACTTGGACGAATATTGAATCCATAAATAATCGCATTTGAAGCACTTGCCAATAATATATCTGATTCTGTAATAGTACCTACAGTTGAACGGATGACATTGATACGAACATTTCCATCAACTTCTAGCTTTTCCATACTTGCCTTTAAAGCTTCGGCAGAACCTTGAACATCGGCTTTGATCAAGACATTGATTTCTTGAACATCACCTTCATCAATTTTCTTTGCCAAATCTTCCAAAGACATAGCGCTTGTTGAATTACGTTCTTTTTCAATTTGTTTATCTAAACGATGACCCGCAATTTCAGCAGCCTTCTTATAGCTATCATAAGACATGAATACATCACCAGCTCTAGGAACTTCATTTAAACCAATGATTTCTACTGGACAACTTGGTTCAGCATGTTTGATTTCCATACCACGATCGTTTGTCATCTTACGAACACGACCATAAGAAGTACCAACTACAACACTATCTCCAGTATGTAATGTACCACGTTGAACTAACAATGTGGCAACAGGTCCACGACCTTTATCCAACTTGGCTTCAATTACTGTACCAGAAGCATTTGTATCTGGATTAGCTTTTAATTCTTGCATATCTGCCACTAACAACATTGTTTCCAATAATTCTGGAACACCCGTTCCCTTTTTAGCAGATACTTGAGTAAAGATTGTATCTCCACCCCATTCTTCAGGCATAATTCCTAGTTCGCTCATTTCAGACATGATACGATCTGGATTTGCACCTGGCTTATCAATTTTATTTACCGCAACTACAATTGGAACACCTGCAGCTTTAGCATGGTCAACTGCTTCTTTTGTCTGAGGCATCACACCATCATCAGCAGCCACTACGATAATAACGATATCTGTAACTTCAGCTCCACGAGCACGCATAGCAGTAAATGCTTCGTGACCTGGTGTATCTAAGAATGTAACCTTTCTTCCTTTTAATGATACCTGATATGCACCAATGTGCTGTGTGATACCACCAAATTCATTTTCAGTTACATTCGCTTTACGAATTGTATCCAATAATGTTGTTTTACCATGGTCAACGTGACCCATGATTGTGACAACAGGAGGACGAGGAACTAATTTAGATTCATCTTCTTCTACATTTTGAAGTTGTTCTTCAATATCATCTTCGTCAACAACAATTTCTTTATGTACTTCTACATTGAAATTCATACAGATCAATTCAATATCCTCATCGGATAACACTGTATTAATTGTTGACATATTCCCCATCATAAATAAGAATTTAATGATTTCAGAACTATTTTTGTGAAGCAACTGTGCTAACTGACCAACAGTAATCGCATCACTATATGTGATTTCCTTTACTGCTTCTTCTTTCTTAGGTGCATTAGACTGATGCGAACTCTTATGCCCTTTTCGATTTGGTTTCTTTTTGTTTTTATTGTTGTTGTTATAAGCCATCGAATCACCTAACCTTTCATCTTTTCGATAATCGCTTTGGCAAAGCCACTATCTACAATCGCAATAGCACTCATCTTTTTATAAGAAACATCATCTAATATAGATGGTTCTACTACTCTATATGGCACATTATAATATGTGCATTTATCCTGAATCTTCTTCATACGATTTTGTCCGCATAAAGAAGATACAAGTACAAGTTTTGCTTGAGATTTTTGAATACTAACAAGTAAAGAATCACCCTTTGCCACTTTTCCAGCTCGATAAGCTAATTGTATCAAATTCGTAACTTTATTCATTGGTAATAATAGTTTCTAATTCCTGATAAACCTCATCTGGAATTTCAATTTCTAAAGCTCTTTGTAAAGCTTTATTCTTTTTGGCAAGAGCCAATGTTTCTAAGCTTTTAGAGATATAAGCTCCATGTCCATTCTTTTTACCTGTCAAATCGATCTCAACTGTTTTCTCAGGTGTACGTACAACTCGAATCAAATCCTTTTTGGGGAAACGTTCTTGTGTTACGACACATTTTCGCATTGGAATCTTACGCATGAAGCCAACTCCTAGTCATCATAATATTCATCATATTCTTCATAGTCAACATCATCATCCCAGTTATTTTCATCTTCATATTCCTGTTCTTCGATTTCTGCTAACTCTTCATCTGAATAGATAGGTTTCATGTCTTCATAGTTAAATTTCTTAACTTCAACCGGTTTCTTTTCTTCAACCTTTTCTTTTTTAGGCTTAGAAGCAACCTCTTCCTGTTTATTTGAAGCATCTGCCATAGATTCGAACTTAGAAGTATATTCTTTTACATCGGCAGCCGTTTTTTCTTTGCGGTTTTGTTTTGCAATACGAGCCAATTCTTCCATTTCATCAACTTGTTTTTCTACAACAGAGTTTTCTTCAACTGAATTTTCTTTTTCAAATAAAGTATCTTCAGCATGTTCTTCAACTGCATCTACTTCTTCATCTTCATAAGTGAAATCAGCAACATCAATATTTTCGATTTCTGCTTCATTTGATTTTAATTCATCAATCTTTTGTTGTTGTTTATAAGCACGTTCTTTCGCCTTCTTTTCTTCATACTCTTCTTGCATTTTAGCGCTGATAGCCATGTAGTCGATACCTAATTCCTGCATTTCGCTTTCAGATTTGATATCGATTTTGTGGTTTGTTAATTTAACAGCTAAACGTGCATTTTTTCCACGCTTACCAATTGCCAATGACAATTGATTATCAGGAACAACAACGATCAAACCATCTTTGACTGCTTCATTTGGAATGACCGCAACACCAGTACTAGGACTTAATGCATTCGCAATTAATTCACTAATATTATCAGACCATTCAAAAATATCGATTTTTTCACCATTTAATTCATTGATGATTGTTTGTACACGACTTCCACGAGGACCAATACAAGCTCCAATTGGATCAATGTTTTCATTGTGTGAACAAACTGCAATTTTACATCTTTCTCCAGCATCACGAGCAATCGCTTTGATTTCAATGATTCCATTATAGATTTCAGGAACTTCACGTTCGAACAAACGACGAACAAATACTGGAGTAGCACGAGATACTAAGACTTGCGCACCCTTAGTTTCTTTATTTACTTCTGTAATCACAACTAAAATGTTGTCGCCTTCTTTATAATGTTCAGTTGGAATTTGTGCTGATTTTTTCATTACGGCAAATGTTTTACCAATATTTACAATAACAAATTTTTCTTCTACAGTTTCAACAGTACCTAATACCATTTCATCCACTTTGTCACAATATTCTTCGTAAACCAATGCTTTTTCAGCCTCACGAATCTTTTGTTTCATAACATTTTTAGCAAGTACAACAGCAGCACGATCAAAGTCTTTGAAGTCAACTTCTTCTCCTACCATATCACCTAATTGGATGTTTGGATTTTCTTTTTGAGCTTCCTCTAATTCGATTTCTAATTCGTCATCTTCAACTTCTTCCACAACCATACGCTCGTGGTAAATGTGGATTGCGCCATCAACAATGTCAACACGAACATAAGCATCTGGAATTTCGATATGTTTACGGTATGCTTTTGTCAAAGCTTCTTTCAATGCATCTTCAACGATTTCCTTAGTTAATTGACGATCTGTTTCAATACCCTGTAGAGCTTTAGCTAAATCTTCAACTTTAATTTTTGGTTTCATTTTTATTCTCCTATACTTTTACAGCTGTCATTATCAGCTGAATGTTACTCTTTTTGATTGTGATCTTTTTTGTTCTTGTTTTATCACGATAAGAAATTGTCACATCATTTTCTGTAGCTTCAATAAGATCACCAACCACTTGATCTAAACCTTGTTTTGGATCTTTCATCTTAACAAATACATATTTGCCAACAGCTCTTTGAATTTCTTCATCTGTTCTAAGTTCTCTTTCAGCTCCTGGCGAACAAACTTCAAGCATGTATTCATGAGCATACCAGTCTTTTTCATCAAGCATTTGTCCAATTACATCTGAGCAAGATGCACAAGTATCCAAATCCATTGTACCGTCTTCTTTTTCAACTGAAACTCTTAATAAAGGTGTTCCTTGATTTGTGATCCATTCAAGATCGTACAAATGACATCCGTTTTCATTAAGAACTTCTTCAATCCATTCTTTAAGATTGTTCATACATTTCTCCTTAGTAGCAAAACAGAAGGAGTGGTACGAACCACTCCTTGAATTTCTATACACATAATTTATAGCACAAAATAACATTATTTGCAACTATTTGTTTTCTTCAAGCTCAACATGTCGAAGAATAATTGTTTTGATTAATTCAGCAGCAAGCTTTGGATCATCATTACATACAATATACTTGTATTGAGATACCATCTTCATCTCATTACTCGCCTTGGCAAGTCTTTGTTGAATGATTTCTTCAGGCTCTGTACTGCGACCACGAATACGCCTTTCCAATTCCTCCATTGAAGGTGGAATAATAAAGATTGAAATCGCATCCGGACACTTTTCTTGTACCTGAATAGCTCCCTGTACTTCAATTTCCAATAAGACATTTTTTCCTTCATCACGTAAACGATTTACTTCTTTTAAAGGTGTTCCATAATAGTTTCCAACAAATTCGGCCCACTCCAAAAGACCACCTTCTTGAATGGCTTTCTCAAAATCTTCGCGACTTGAGAAAAAATAATCTCTTCCGTCAACTTCCCCAGCACGTGGTTTACGTGTTGTCATAGACGTAGAGTAAGCCAAATTTAAACGTTCATCTGTTT
The DNA here is from genome assembly GCA_900547815.1 of uncultured Solobacterium sp. Classification (GTDB taxonomy): domain Bacteria; phylum Bacillota_I; class Bacilli_A; order Erysipelotrichales; family Erysipelotrichaceae; genus Holdemanella. The sequence goes on along the minus strand of URHY01000003.1, from coordinate 56,265 downwards.
CAAAATATTTTCGAATTGTTCCTTTTCCAACACCACTAGGACCACTCAAAATAATTAATAAACCTCTTTGCATGTCAATCTTGCACTCCCTCTTTTCATCCATTTTACAAGTCCAAACCATGTGTGTCAAATTTAATTTAACTATGATATAATTCTTAACAGACTAAGGAGGATTATTATGGCTATTGACGGATTATTTTTATATAATATTCAACAAAAATTAAACGCATATACCCCATGTAAAATTGGTAAAATACAAAATATTAGCGATGAAGAAATATTGATTCATTTACATACACGTAATGAAGGAAATCAAAAACTGGTGATAAATGTACACTCCAACACAAACCGTGTATATATCGCAAACTTTATTCCCGGCATTCAACCCGAACCATCTAACTTTGTGATGGTCTTAAGAAAACTATGCTCACAAGCTATTGTCGAGTCATTTGAACAAGTAGGCTACGACCGCATTTTATGTTTACACCTATCTTGTCGCAACGAATTTCAAGACCTTGTTAAATACGACCTTAACATCGAACTTATGGGAAAATATGCCAATCTTATTTTAGTAAAAGATGGCATTATTGTAGATGCACTAAAACGTATTCCCGTATATGAAAATGCCAAACGATTCATTCATCCAGGCGCAAAATATGTAGCACCTGCTCAACCGGAAAAGAAAAATCCATTTGAGATTCAGGATGTTGATCTAGATCAAAGCCTAGTCAAACAAATCTATGGCTTTTCTCCATTACTTTCAAATGAATTTATTTATCGTATAAAAAATAACGAAAAATATATCGATATATTAAATGAAATTATTCATTCAAACACTTTATATATCTATAAAAAAGATTTTCATTGTATTGAATTAAAACATTTAAATGAACAATCAAAAACCTATTCGATTATGGAAGGCTTAAATCATTTATATGAAGAAGATGAACAAAAGAAACGTATCAAAGAACAATATGGCGACATCATTCGTACAGTCGATAAAGAAAAGACGAAACAAATAAAAAAACTTCCAAAGCTAGAACAAGCCTTAGAAGATGGAAAAGACTATCATAAATATCAAGAATATGGAGACTTGATCTTTGCGTACATGTACCAAATCAAAAAAGAAAAGACCATCGTCTTACCTTCTTTTGAAACAAATGAAGATGTAAAAATCCCCATTGATATGCGTTATGATCTAAAAACAAATGCTAATAAGTACTACCAGAAATATCACAAAATGAAACGAAGTTTAGTCATTCTAGAAGAACAAATCAAACAATGCAAAGAAGATATTGAATACTATACACAACTTGAAGAACAACTTCAACATTGCAGCGTATATGATGCCGGAGAAATTCGTGAGGAATTGATCAAGCAGCATGTTTTAATGCCTAAAAAAGAAAACAAAAGAAAAAAGAAGAACAATAAGCCAAATGTTCTTCATCTTGTATTCGATGATTGTGAAATATATGTTGGTAAAAACAACATTCAAAATAACTATGTAACACATCAAATCTCACGCAAAAATGACTTATGGTTTCACGTTAAAGACTATCACGGATCTCATGTCCTTTTAAAAAGTGATGACTTTACAGAACAACAAATCCGGTTATGTGCTCAACTAGCCGCCTATTACTCAAAAGGTAAAGATTCAAGTTCAGTACCTGTTGACTATTGTTTGATTTCCCAAATCAAAAAGGTACCTGGATCGAAGATTGGCTTTGTGACCATGAAATCCAATAAAACAATTTATATTGATCCAGATGAAACTTATCTATTAGATGTCATTAAAAATCATCAGGTAAAGTAAAAGAGATGGAATATCCATCTCTTTCTTTTATCCTTTTACTTCAATAGTTGAACCATCAGGTCCTGGTGTATTTTTCAAGTAATCAATGATTTCTTGACGCTTGTCAGCTTTACAAGGTTTACATGCGATATGATCCATATCTTTTGAAACCAAAGCTTCAGCCATACCACTACATCCAGGGAATCCACAACCACCACAGTTATAACCAGGTAGTAATGATGTTACTTTTTCAACACGTACATCCGCTTCTACTTTTAAATATTTGTCGGCAACACCTAGACCTAAGCCAAGTACTGCACCAAGTACAAGCATCATAATTACGGCTACGATTACCATATTTATTCTCCCTTCACTTGATTGTGAGCCGGATTGTTTGTACACGCAAAATCTTTACATCCATCACAATCCGCTTTTAAATCCTCACACCCTTTTGGTTTGGGTGTTTTTTTATTCATTAAATACAAAACAATATAGATAGCGACTAGTGCGCCAAAAAACAATATTGCGAATAAATATCTCATTATACAATTCCTGTAAAGCAAGAGAATGCCATAGCCATGATGGCAGCAACAATCAAGGCGATTGGATTACCAACGAAGGCTTTTGGAACTTCACTTTGTTCTAATCTTTCACGAATTGTAGAGAAAATGAATAATACAAGGGCAAATCCTAATGGAGTACCAATTGAGTATACTAACATTTGTGCAAAATTATAACTATTAGAAATATTTACTAAACATACATTTAATACTACACAGTTTGTAGTGATCAAAGGTAAGTAAACACCTAAAGATTTATAAAGAGCAGGACTTGTCTTTTTAATGAACATTTCTGTCAACTGAACTAAAGATGCGATTACTAAGATAAATGTAATCAAATCCATAAATTCAAGTTGTAAAGGTACAAGTACTAAATAATAAAGTGCATATGTAACTAATGCAGCAACAACGATAACGAAGACAACGGCAACACCCATACCAATAGCTGAGCTTTTCTTTTTAGAAACACCCATGAATGGACACATACCTAAGAATTGAGTTAAGATAACGTTATTTACTAATACACTCGTTACTAAAAGTGCCATTAATTCACCCATCTTACTTTTCCTCCTTTGTTGCAGCTTCTTCCTTAGCCGTTACATGTTGTTTATAAGCACCAACAGCGGCTGCTAAAACCGCAAATGTAATGAAGGCTCCAACACTAGATCCAAAAATACTTACAGTGAAGTTTTCTGGAATGATGTGTAGATTTAGCCAAACTTGAGCTTCATTAAATGGGTTTACCACTTTAATGCCACCTGTCGAAATCAATTCACGAATAAATGACATCGCAAGTACTGCTAGAGTATATCCTAGACCCATTCCTAAACCATCTAAAGCTGAATCTAAAACCCCATTTTTACTAGCGAAAGCTTCTGCACGACCCAAGATAATACAGTTAACTACGATCAACGGAATGAATACACCTAAACTTGTATTTAAGCTTGGCGCATAAGCTTGGATCAACATTTGAATAATCTTAACTAATGTTGCAATAATTACAATATAAACTGGAATACGAATTTCATCTGGTGTAATTTTACGAACACATGAAATAATTACGTTTGACATAATCAATACGATAATAACACTGACACCCATACCAATCGCATTATTTACAGTTGTAGTGATGGCTAGTGTTGAACAAATTCCTAAGAATAATGAGAATACTGGGTTATCTTTAATTAAACCCGCTTTAAAGTTTTCAAAACGATTCATCTAGATAACCTCCTTACTTTAATTTATCGACAAGTTTTGCCGCTTCATGAATACCACTAACAACAGGACCAGAAGAAACAGTCGCACCAGAAATCGTATCCAATTCTCCTGTCGCATCTTTGCCTTCTAGGGATTTCTTAAATGGAGCTTCAGTTACTTTTGAACCTAAGCCTTTTGTATCTCCATTGCTGATGGCATTGTATTTATCAATCTTCTTTGTATCTTTATCAATAGATACCAAGAATACAGTTCCTTCTTTATATCCACTAACACTCATATTAAAGATATAAACATTTTTATATTCATAAACCCTTTGTACAGTTTTTGAATCCAAAGTTTTATCAACCAATTTAAAATCATCCGAATTTGCATCTGGATACATAGCTATTAATGATTCTTTTTCTTGTCTTTCGTTATTTTCAGCAATAACAGGAGCTGTCATTTGGTTCGCAAATGCTAAAGCACCTCCCGCAACAGCTGAAACGATAGCCAAGAATAATCCTAAATGTACAATCTTGTTCATAGAGTTACCTCCATAGTTTCAACAACTGCAGCTGTTTCAGGAACAGTATCTACCTTTTGAATAGAGCTTGCTGCATAGAAACTGATTGCTAAACCAATCAATGCTAAACAAGCACATACGATTCTTGATTTTTTAACCAATTCCAATTGTTTTCCATCAAAACAAGATTCAATCCATGGAGTAAACATATTCATCAATAAAATTGAATATAAACATCCTTCTGGAAGATTGGCTTTTAAACGAATCAATGTAGTTAAAATAGCTGCACCCATTGCGAATACAACACGACCACTTGCACTTGTTGGACTTGTTACTGGGTCTGTCAACATAAATACAGCACCAAAAATAACACCACCAGTTAATAGGTGTAATAATGGATACCAAATAAACGCTGGAATACCATTGTATGAATCAATTCCAGTAATTAAAGCTACAACAGCAGTTAATACAAAGATAGTTCCTAAATATACAGCTGGAACTCTCCAGTCGATGATTTGGCGAACAGCTAATACTACACCAATAATCAAAATCAAGATTGAGAATGTTTCACCAATAGATCCAGGATAAGTTCCTAGAGCTAAACCTGCAAATCCACCATACTGAGATAAGAATGAATCTAATACAGAAGCATTTGCTGGTAACCAATGGTAAGCACTCGCAATTACTGTAGTTGGTGTAGCTTGTGTAATCAATCCAACACTAACACCAGTAAATGCTTGTAAAATTACAGCACGACCTACAGCTGCTGGGTTGAAGATATTTTGTCCAAAACCACCAAATAATAATTTAGCTAATACAATTGCGAAAATAGTCGCAATAATAACCGCATAACAAGACATATTAACAGGTACCATCAAAGTTAAAATGATAGCTGTAACCCATCCAAATGAGCTCTTTAAGAAAGTTTTAATATCTTTCTTCATAATCTTTGCGAAGATGGATTCGCAAACGAATGTTGTAATTAAAGAACAAGCTAATAAAAGAACACAATGCAAAGCAGCACTAGCACCCCATGCAGATGCATAATAAATAACAGCTGCTACAAACACAACAAGTAAACTTAAAGATAATTCTTTCATGATACGTTGTGTTGACAAGTTATTCTTAATGCTTGGACTTACATGAAAAGTAAATTTCATTTGAATCCTCCCTACTTTTTCTTAAGCATAACAATACGTTTTGCCTTACGAACATTTTCAGTTACATCAATATGAGATGGACAAATATAAGTACACATTCCACATTCGATACAACTCATAACGCCACGTTTTGACATTTCATCAACGTCATTTGCCTTCAATGCAGCTGTAATTCTTACTGGCTGTAAACCACTTGGGCAATGATCACTACATTTACCACAACGTAAACATGCGATCGCATCATCATTGGCAGCTGGAAGTACAGTTAATGCATTCATAGCACGATCAACGACAAACATATCATTGACAATTGTTTTACCCATCATAGGTCCACCTGAAATCAAGCGAACTGTATCTTGTGTATATCCTCCACAAGCTTCAATGATTTCGCTTACTGGCATACCTACAGGTACACATACATTGTGTGGATCTTTTACGCATTCACCACTCACTGTTAAATTCTTTTGTGTGATGGCTTCCCCTTTTTCAAAGGCTTTCGCAATAGCGATGGCACTTGAAGCATTACCAATGATGGCGCCGGCTTCAGCTGGTAATCCACCATATTCTTTATGCAATACTTCACGAACTAGAACACGTTCCCAACCCATTGGGTAAACATCAGGGACTGGATAAACCTCAACACCAGCTGCATCTGTCAATGCAGATTTAACTTTTTCAATTAAATCAGGGTGAGATTCTTTGATACAAATGTAAACTGTTTTGGCTTCAGCCATCTTCTTCATGATTTTAGCACCTGTAACTAAATCTTGTGCATCATCCATGACAGAGCGGTAATCGGCTGTGATATAAGGCTCACATTCAACGGCATTGATCAATACATAATCAACTCCATCTGGTTTCATATATTTTACATAGGTTGGAAAACCAGCTCCACCTAAACCAACAATACCTGCATTCTTTACAAAATCAACACACTCTTGGCGAGTTGCACTTTGCCAGTCTAATGGTGCAAAAGATTGAACTTTGGTTTGTTTAAAATCGCATTCAATCACCATGTGATTTTGTGGACGCAAAGAATTGTGCATACGCTTAACAATTCCTTTGTAAGTTCCAGAAACACTTGAATAAATTGGCACATAAAAACCTGACTTTGTTTCAGCCAGTTTTGTTCCAACTGATACAGTATCTCCCTCTTCAACAAGAATATCAAAGTCTAAAGTACGTCCTGCAACTAAAGGAATATAAACTTCCTTTTTAGGCATAAGATGTAACAATTCAGACTTTTCTGTCAATTCTTTTTTACCAGGGATATGCTGTCTCATTGGTCCTAAAAATAGTGACATATAAATCCTACCTCCCATTTATACTAGTTAATCATAGGCCTTTTTTTTCACAAGTTCAAGAATTTTTTGACAATTTCCCATAATTTAGGTAAGTACTTACATTTACATTAAGCTCAATTCATCATATAATACTTCTATGCAAAAAAATAAGTCTATATTATCGTGGCTCATCCTATCGATTTGTTTTCTAATCTTTATAAGTTCTGTCATATTCTTCGTTCAAAACAAAGACAATAAAACAACAGAAAACCTAAATGTTACACTAACAGATGTTGGCTTTGACACGCCCATCACTCTAAATTGCTCATGTTCACAAGCAGATTTTGCCAAATATACAAAAATCTTACGAAAGACATTTAAAGAAAACAACAAACGATTCGACCAATACCATGCCTATAAAAATATGAATAACCTTTATACTTTAAATCATGAAGCTTACAAACATCCCGTTCAAATGGATTCTACCTTTATTGATTGTTTAAAACTAGCTATAAAGATGCAGTGTGAAAACCCACAATTTGACATCAGTCAAGGAAGCCTATTAAATTTATGGCATGATGCTAGAGAAAACACACAAGTTCCACCAAGTGATGACAAGATTCAAGAAGCCTTAAAACATATTGATCTAAATAATATTCAAATTAATAAAAATGAAGTATCCTATTTGGATTCTGAATTATCCATTGATCTAGGTGCGATTGCCAAAGGCTATACAGCCCAACTTGCCAAAGAAGCATTAAATAAAGCCGGATTAAAAAATGGCTATATCAATGCCGGAGGTAATGTTGTCTTACTTGGTGAAAAAGAAGATGGATCCAATTGGAAAATTGGTATTCAATCTCCTGATTCAAGTGATGCTCTTGTTCAATATGAAACAAAAAAAGCCACATGTTTAGTCACAAGTGGAGATTACCAAAGATATTTTACCTACAAAAATAAAAAGTATTCCCATATTATTGATCCACAAACCGGTTATCCTGCAAACTATGTTCGTAGTGTTACCGTCATCACAAAAGACTCAGGCAAGGCCGATGCCTTAAGCACAACCTTATTTTGTATGAGTGTCGAAGATGGAATGAAATATCTATCCACCCTTAATTATGATGTACAAGCTATATGGATCGTGGATAAAGATATAGATATTAAAGCAGATCTTGAAACGAAAGATTATAAAATAATCACAACAGACAAAATTAAAAATAGAGTAACTCTTGTCGATTAGAGTTACTCTTTTCATTTACATATTAGTCATGTAATACGTGATTACAACGATCACACAATCCATCTTCATTTTCAGATTCTGTATAGTTCCAGCAACGAGGACATACATGACCTGTAGCCTTTTCTACTTTAACCTGACAAACTTCGAATTGTTCTAATTCATCATTTGTGAATGATACTTTAGATACAATGAACCATTGCGCTGCATTACTCAATACACGATCCATGATTTCTTTTTGTGCATCACTTACATGTAATACAACATGTGCTTCTAGTGATTTACCGATTAAACCTTGAGCACGAGCATTTTCAAGTGCTTTGAAGACATCCTTACGAACTTTGAATAATTCTTCCATATCCACTTTGATTTTATCAACATCAAAATCTAATTCTAAGTCTTTGTATGTAGTTAAATGGATACTTTCTTCATCAAAGTGCATATAGTCATTGACTTCTTCACAAGTATGAGCCAAGATTGGAGCCCATAATTTAGTCATCACTTCAACGGCATTATAAAGTACAGTTTGAACTTGACGACGAACTGGTGCATCTTCTTTTTCAATATAAAGAATATCCTTCGTGTAATCTAAGTAGTAAGCTGATAATTCGTTTGTCATTAAGTTTGTCAAATATGTAACAACATCTGAGAAACGATATTCATTATAAGCTTTTCTACAGTAATCTACGGCATCTTTTAATTCAGTTAAAATATATTGATCCAATTCACTCAATTCATTGAAGTTTACACAATCTTTTGCAGTAAATTGTTGATTATCTAAGTTTGCCATTAAGAAACGTAATGTATTACGTACTTTACGATAGTTTTCACTAACTTGTTTCAAGATCTTTTGACCCATTGAAACATCAGCTTGATAGTCTACACTACATGCCCATAAACGTAAGATATCTGCACCATATTTCTTAGTGATTTCACTAGGTGCAACGGCATTCCATTGAGATTTAGACATCTTAACGCCCTTTTCATCCATAACGAAACCATGTGATAATACTTGTTTGTATGGAGCTTTACCATGAACAGCAGTACCTACGATCAAACTTGAGTTGAACCATCCACGATATTGGTCACTACCTTCAAAATATAAGTCAGCAGGATAACCTAAGCCACGATCCATCATAGCTCCTGTATGACTTGATCCTGAGTCAAACCAAACATCCATAGTATCTGTTTCTTTACGGAAGATTCCATTTGGAGAATGTTCATTCGTATATCCTTCTGGTAATAAATCTTTAACATCTCTTTCAAACCAAACGTTTGATCCATATTCACCAACTAATTCAGCTACGTGATCAAAGATTGCTTGATCCATGATTGGAGTATCATCTTCACCATAAACAATTGGAATTGGAACACCCCAAGCACGTTGACGAGAAATACACCAGTCATTACGATCGGCAATCATATTGTGCATACGTTGTTCACCCCAGGCAGGTACCCAAGATACAGAGTGAATTTGTTCTAATAATTCATCACGAATTTGATCAATTGACGCAAACCATTGTGTTGTAGCACGGAAAATAATTGGTTTTTTAGTACGCCAGTCATGTGGGTATGAGTGCGTGATGAATTGAAGTTTTAATAATACACCCAATTCATCTAATTTTTGAGTGACAGTCTTGTTGGCATCTTCTACATATTGACCTGCAAGCCATTCTCCAACATCATCCATCATGCATCCTTGTGCATCTACGTTACAATATACTGGCAAACCATATTTCATACCAATATTAAAGTCATCCACACCAAATCCAGGTGCTGTATGAACACATCCAGTACCAGCATCGGCTGTTACGTGATCTCCACACATCAATAAACTTTCTCTTTCTGGATATAATGGGTGAGTACAAGTAATATATTCAAATTCTTTACCTTTGAAAGTTTTTAAAACATCACGTTTTTCAACTTCAAATTTGTCACATAATTCTTCAACCATGCTTGATAACATGATCAATTTTCCCTTTTCTGTATCCACTAATGAATAGTCAAAATCAGGGTTTACACTAATTCCTAAGTTTGCAGGAATAGTCCAAGGTGTTGTTGTCCAAATTACGAAGTTGCAATCTGTATCCAATACGCCTTTTCCGTCTTTAACGGCAAATTTAACATAAATTGTTGGACTCTTAACATCTTTATATTCAACTTCCGCCTCAGCTAAAGCTGATTCACTACTTGGTGACCAATAAACTGGTTTTAATCCTTTGTAGATCAAACCTTTCATAGCCATCTTTCCAAAGATTTCGATTTGGTGTTTTTCAAAACCCTTTTGAAGAGTGATATAAGGATGATCATAATCTCCAATTGATCCTAAGCTTAAGAATCCTGCTTTTTGATTAGCTACTTGCTTTAAAGCATAGTCATAACAGATTTTTCTAAATTCAGCAATTCCCATTTTCTTACGGTCATAACCCAATTTAGTAACCGCAGTTTCAATTGGTAAACCATGAGTATCCCATCCTGGAATATATGGTGTTTTGTATCCTTCCATAAAGTGAGATTTTACAATTACATCTTTTAACACTTTATTTAAGGCATGCCCTAAGTGGATATCCCCATTGGCATAAGGAGGACCATCATGTAACACAAATGATTCTGCTCCTTCTCTTCTTTCTAACATCTTTTCATACAATTTTTCATCTTGCCAGCGTTTCTGGAAACCAGGCTCTTTTTTAGTCAAATTTCCACGCATTTCAAATGCCGTTTTAGGCATATGAAGAGTTTCTTTGTAGTCCATATTTTATCTCCTTTTCAAAATAAAAAAACGTCCTAATAAAAGGACGTAATAAACACGCGGTGCCACCTTAATTCATAGTTTACACTATGCACTTTGATGAGATAACGGATCATCCGGATCAAACTACTATAATTTCGTAAGATCAGCTCAAAAGGGATACCTAAATTCTTATTCATACAATGTTTCACCAAATTTCATTGCTCTCTTAAATCCTAACGAATAAAGGCGTGTCTTTATCTTAGCTAGATATATTGATCAAAGTTCAAAACAAGTCTTCCCTTTTTTGTGGTTGAAATAACCTCTTTAAACTGGAATCGACCTGTCTTTCTGATTGACACGAAATCATTATTGCACAATTGTAAATTTTGTTCAAGTACCACATCATTAACTTTCACAAATCCAGCATGAATCTTTTTTAATGCTTCACTTCTTGAACAATGTGACAATTGAGCAACAATACTATCTAAACGTAGACTGCTGCACATGATACGTATTTCTTTTTTATTACTTTTTGTGATTTCATAATCCAAACACTCTTCAAAACATACATTACACTTACCAATCTGCGTACAATTATCGATAATATATTTTGAAATCTTTTCTTTGCAAAAAATATATAAGTCATCTTCTTGTACAATTAAATCGCCAATGACACTTCTTTCAATACCCGAATGCATTAAACATCCTAGTAAATCAGAGTGTGTTAATGTTTTGAATTTCGAATTGTATGTGGCATGAAGACAAACACAATCACTAAAACCCTCATATCCTTCGGGTATAAAGCATGCGATTTTTCTTTCTGCCTCATCATAGCCCCCATCAAATACAAGATGAATATTTTTAGGTACCATATTCTGAAGAATAGCTTGTTCAGAAATCGATAAAAAATAGGTCATGATCAGCCTATTTTGTTTTTGAAAGATACGAATCTGATCTTTCATCTGCGAAATAAACACCTCATGACCTACCATAAATGAGCTCATTAAAAGTAAATATTAGTCTTCATCTTCGAAGTCATCAGGACTTCCTAATGAAATAGTTCCTTGTACACCAATTTCAGCTGGAGAACATAAAATTACGTTCTGACCAATTTTCTGAATTTTACCATCAAGTGCATATACAACACCTGTTAAAAAATCAATAGTACGTTGTGCATAGTCACGATCTAGCTTGTGTAAATTAACTACAACAGCACGACCTTCTTTTAAACGTTGTCCTACTTCCTCAGCTTCTCCAAAGCTTCTTGGTTCAAACAATACCATTTTTGTATTTGAATTCAAAGAAGTTGTGTTCGTACGAGCTTTTGGTCTCTCATAACGACTTTGAGGTTCTACTTCTTCTACCTTTTCAGCTTGTGGTGCTTCTTGATAATCGTCTTCTTCTTCAATTGGAGCAACGAAGTCTTTTACTTTATCCATAAATCCCATGGGAAAAACCTCCTTAACGAACATAATTATAGCACAAAGAATGACTTATTCAAACTTATATTCTTTTTTTTATTTCCAATTAAAAGACATGCCAATTTGACATGCCATTTTATATATTATTCAGTTTCAATTAATCCGTATCCACCATCATGACGTCTGTAGCAGACTGCAATTTTGTTTGTTTCATCATCTGTATAAATGAAGAAATCGTGTCCCAACAATTCCATTTTCATAATAGCTTCATCTAAGCTCATTTCTTTTGGAACAATTGATTTAGTACGAACAACTTCATCATCATCCACTTCATCATCATTAAATAGTTCGTGATCTAAGAAAGCCTCAGCAAGTGATTCTTTATTTTTACGTGTTAAACGTGTTTTTGTTCTACGAATTTGATCTTCCAATTTATCTACAGCACGATCGATAGCTGCATATAAATCGTCATCTACAACCTCTGCACGAAGAATCGCATAACGTGTTGGGATTGTAACTTCAATTTTTTGTTTTGTCGGATATGTACGAACTAAAACGTTAGCTACATCATCCTCACCAATAATGAAGTACTTTGTTAAAACATCTAATTTTTTATGAATCTTATCTGAGATTCCCTGAGTTACTGTGATGTTTTTTCCTACAATATTTACTTTCATATTATGTACCTCCTATATGATTTGTATTGCTACTTAGATTATAGCACGTTTATTTTGTTTTACACTTTTCGACAAGAAATGACAAAAATATAACCAGTTTTGCCAAGGAGGTTGACAAGTTAAAATGTAACTATTTTCAGAAAACAACTTGCATATTTTCAATAACTGCGCTATAGTATATGCAGGTGATTAACATGAACATCCATACAACACATTTTTACTTTTACTTTAGATAGCCCTAATTAAGCCAATCAAAACTGAATGGTATTTTAATTAGGGCTTTTAAGCATTAACAATTTTACTGTTAATGCTTTTTTGTTACTCACAAATGGAAAGAAGGATATTATTATGATTATTACTTTAAAGAAAAATGCACCCAAACACGATGTCGACAAATTGATTGACAAATTTGAAGGCATGAATCTTCATGTCACAATGATTCAAGGCGATAACTATAACGTCTTTGGTTTAGTTGGAGATACAAGTATTGTCGATGAAAAAAGTGTATTGGCTAACCCCATTGTATATAACGTACAACGTGTTGCCCAACCTTATAAATTAGCCAACCGTATGTTCCATCCAGAAGATACGATTGTAGATGTAAATGGCATTCAAATTGGCGGCAAAAAAATTGCGATGATTGCAGGCCCTTGCTCTGTTGAAGGAGAAGAACAAATCTGTCGTATTGCTAAAGAAGTAAAAGCAGCAGGCGCTGATATGTTACGTGGCGGAGCTTATAAACCAAGAACAAGTCCTTATGCTTTTCAAGGAATGGGAACGGCAGGAGTTATGGCTATGGTCAAAGCTAGAGAAGAAACAGGGCTTCCTATCGTATCTGAACTTATGAGTGCTGATCATTTGGATGAATTTGTTGAAAATGTAGACATTATTCAAATTGGCGCTCGTAACATGCAGAACTTTGACTTATTAAAAGCTGTCGGTAGAACAAAAAAACCAATTCTTTTAAAACGAGGCATGTCTGCAACGATTCAAGAATGGATCATGGCAGCCGAATACATTATGTCAGAAGGCAATCCAAACGTTATATTCTGTGAACGTGGTATTCGTACTTTTGAAACTTATACTCGTAACACATTAGATTTAAGTGTTGTACCTATTATTAAAGAAAGAACCCACTTACCTATTATTATTGATCCAAGCCATGCAGCGGGTGATTATAAATTAATTGACTCCTTATCCCTTGCTGCCATCGCAGCTGGTGCTGATGGTTTGATTATTGAAGTACATGATGATCCAGAAAACGCATGGAGTGATGGTGCTCAAAGTTTAAAACCAAAACGCTATGCTGATCTAGTTCAAAAAGGAAAAGCTATCGCTAAAGTTATTGGAAGAGAATTATAAGAAACTGCACACGCAGTTTCTTTTTATGTTACAATGCTTTGGGTGATACAATGAACAATCCTTATCCTTATTCAAACGACAATAAGAGATATCAAACAATTAATTATTATTTTCGTAATAATTACCATCAAAAAGTCGCTAAAATTCCATTAAACGCAGGCTTCACATGTCCAAACCGAGATGGAACAAAAGGTATTGGTGGATGTACATTCTGCTCAAGCATGGGTAGTGGTGATAGTATATTATGTTTTGATGATTCTTTACAAAAACAATACAAAGAAGGTCTAAAGCGTATGCAAAATAAGTGGCCTGATTGTATTGGATTTGCCTATTTTCAAAGCTATTCCAATACATATGCCCCACTTGAAGTCTTAAAAAAAGTATATGATCCTTTTTTCAATGATCCAGACATTCCTGGCGTTGCGATCGCAACACGTGCCGATTGTTTAAATGATGAAATCATAGACTATTTAAATAGTCAAAATAAAGAAGTCTGGCTTGAATTAGGCTTACAAAGTGTACATGAAAATACAATGGAAAGATGTAATCGAAAACATTCAACACAAATCGTATTTGATTGGTTAGACAAATTAGAATCTACAAACATCAAAACATGTGTACATATTATTAATGGTTTACCAAATGAATCAAAATCCGATATGTTAGAGACTATAAAACAGATATCTTCTCATCCTGTCGATGCAATCAAAATTCATATGCTGCATCTAATCGAAGGAACACAAATGGCAAAAGAATATAAAGAACATCCGTTCCATATTCTAACTTTAGAAGAATATGTAGATATTGTAGTCGATCAATTGGAATTATTGCCAAAAGAAATAATTATTGAACGTTTAACAGGTGATGGTATTGCGAAAGATTTAATTGAACCAAAATGGACAATCAAAAAAACGATTGTGACAAATGAAATTGATAAATTAATGGTAAAAAGAAATACGTGGCAAGGCAAAAATGTCTAACCACGTATTTTTAATTTATTTCAAATTTAAGCAATAATATCTTTTCTTACCACGACGAATGATTACATAGTTTGATACATAAGCCTGTGATGAATCAATAACCAATGTTTCATCATTAACTTTAACGCCATTTAAGCTAATTGAATTTCCCTTGATCCATTCTCTAGCTTCACGACGACTCGAAGCAATTTTAGCCTCCACTAAAACATCGATTAAAGTCTTACCTGCTTCTTGATCAACTTTATCCATATTTTTTACGGCATCTAGACGCTGTTGTTCATCTAAGTCATTTAATTGGCCTCTAAACAATGCATTTGTGATCTTAATTGCAGATTCTAACCCTTCTTCACCATGTAAATCACGAACAACTTCTTCTGCCAATTTCTTTTGTGCTTCACGTCTACCAGCATCTTCATTTAAAGAAACTTCCAATGCATCAATTTCTTCTTTTGTAAGGAATGTTAATTTTTTCAAGTATTCAATAACCTTTGAATCATCTGTATTGAATAAGAATTGATACAATTCATAAGGTGAAGTCTTTTTAGGATCCAACCATACAGTTCCTGTTTCACTCTTACCAAATTTAGTTCCATCTGCTTTCGTAATTAATGGCATTGTTAAACCATAGCATTTCACATCAGCACCACATTTTTTACGAATCAATTCCAAACCTGAAGTAATATTTCCCCATTGGTCTTGTCCACCAATCTGCATTGTACAACCTTTTGTCTGATAGAGATTTAAGAAGTCCAAAGATTGAAGAATCATATAAGAAAATTCTGTATAACTAATACCAGAATCCAAACGTTTCTTTACTGTTTCTTTATTCAACATGTAGTTTACGTTGAATAATTTTCCATAGTCACGCAAGAAATCAATGATTGTGATATCTTTAGTCCAATCTAAGTTATTGACCATGTCAAATCCCCATAATTTAGAGATTTGTGCATGTAAAGCATCATAATTTGATTTTAATACTTCTGGAGTCAACATACTTCTTTCTCCAGTTGCCTTTGGATCCCCGATAAATCCTGTAGCTCCACCAACCAACATGATTGGGTGATGTCCATGTTTTTCTAAACGCTTTGCCATCAACAATGATGAATAGTGCCCAATGTGTAAGCTATCTGCTGTTGGATCTGTACCAATATAGAATGTGACTTTCCCATTATTGATTACATCTTCTACTTCATCACTTGTAACATTGTCAACAAGCCCACGCCATTTCAATTCTTCAAATAATTCCATTTTGTCCTCCCTGAAAATAAAAAAATCGCCCTATAAGGACGATTTGATCGCGGTACCACCTTACTTCATACAAAGAATAATTGTATGCACTTAAACCTTTAACGCAGGTATACGTCAAAATTGAAGCTCCAAGGTGTATTCCACAGGTCTATTTGAAACTTTACACCAGCCAGTTTCTCTCTAAGAAATAGATAATCTGTGTACTCTTTCTTATCATAGCGAATCCATTATATCGAATCTAGAACCTAAACTCAACAAATATGTTTTAAATTGTTATAAATTTTAAAGATAAATGGTTTACACGGAAGAATGAAGTTACCAATATATTCATGTACAACTGCATTAAATCCTCGTTTAAAATCAAAGACACCATAACCTTCTTCTTCTGGTTTAAACAATCCACTAATACCATAGAAATTATATGTGTGATTGCCTTCTTCAATCGTTTTTTGAATGATATACCACTGAAGCGCATATGGACCTTTGAATTTTTTATATCGTTCATTTGAACCACTCGACAAATAGTAAACTTCTCCTTTATAGAACAAGAACATTGCCGCAGCTAAAGGCAGCTCATCTGAGCAATTTGATTTTATTTCTTTAGCTTCTTCCTGTCGTTTTTGTAAAGACTCTAAGTTCTTAGTTGCAATCTTCAAACGATTCTGCGAATTTTTAGAATATGGATTTTCCTTTAATGTCTCATTTGCACGCTCAATCGTTTCTGTTTCTTTTTTGATTCCATCTTCAATATTTGAAACATATTCATTCACATCCAAATACGCCATATATGCCTTCACATTTTGTTTAAAGTGATCATATTCGTTCTCAAAGAATTCTAAGGTAAATGTGTCATAATTTTGTTTTTCACCAGACATATTTACAAGTTCTTTAAGAATCGACAATTCATCACGACTCAATTCACGAATCTTAACACTGTTCTTTAAAGCATTTTTGATATTATGACGCGTTTTTGAAATAAATCCCTTAAATACCTCATCAGCCGTTTTATCTTTCACATCAAGCACGGACACAAAACGACATTCCTTCGATAAATCGTATCCTGTTTTTAAAGGGAGTTGAAGAAAACCTGAAGATTTCAAGTTTTCAACAACATCAAAGTTATTAAAACCACCCTCCACAATATCTCCATCTTGATTTCTTTGTTGAAGTTGAATTGCTGGATCCATTTCTGCATATACAATACCTTTTGAATTCAAATATTCTTTAAATACTTTTGCGACACTTGAAACTAAATCTTTATCATGATAATCCATAATAAATCCACGTGGAACATAACAATATTTAAAAACTTTCATCAAAGGAATAATACCAATCATAGCTGAAGCTTTAACAACATCATTCTCGACAAATTGCAAGTATTCAACCTGCCATCCATTTGATTTTAATTTATTCGATTGCTCGACAGACTGCAAAAAATCTGCATATTCAATACTATCTAAATAGGCTTGATATTTATTTTCATCTATACTTCGTATCTGCATACTACACCTTCTTAGTTGGCAACAATATTTACGACTTTACCCTTAACAACAATAACCTTGCGAATTGTTTTTCCCTCAAGCTGACGTTGAACTGTTTCTAATTTCATAGCTTGTTCTTGAAGCTTATCATCACTTGATCCAACAGCTGCTTCAAATTTACCACGAACTTTACCATTCACTTGAACAACACAAGTAATTGTATCTTCTACTAATTTAGCTTCATCATAAGTTGGCCAAGGCTCATATGCGATTGTTTCATCATGTCCAAGTAATTGCCACATTTCTTCACCAATATGAGGTGTAATACAAGAAAGCATCTTCACGATTCCTTCGGCATATGGTTTATAAACTGTTTCTGCTTTATAGGCTTCATTTATAAAAATCATCATTTGCGAAATAGCCGTATTAAATCCTAATGATTCATAGTCTTCCGTAACCTTTTTAACAGTCTGGTTATAGACCTTATCTAATTTACCATCATTTGTATCTGTAACTTTACCAGATTCAATGAACAAACGATAAACACGATCAATCCATCTTCTAGCACCATCACAACCTGCCATTGACCAAGGTTTACTTTGTTCTAATGGTCCCATAAACATTTCATATAAACGAAGTGTATCCGCACCATATTTCTTTACGATGTCTGAAGGATTGACAACATATTCTGGGAATCGTTTTCCCATTTTAATTCCATTTTCACCTAAAATCATACCTTGATGAACTAATTTCTTAAATGGTTCCTTACATGCGACAATACCCTTGTCATATAAATAGTTATTCCAAATACGAGAATACATCAAGTGTCCTACCGCATGTTCAGGTCCACCTACATATAAGTCAACTGGCATCCAGTGTTTCAATAATTCTGGATCTGCAAGTTTCTCATTGTTGTGTGGATCAATATAGCGTAAGTAATACCATGAAGATCCGGCAGAACCTGGCATTGTACTTGTTTCACGAACACCTTTAACACCATTTTTGTTGTATTGTTTCCATTCTGTCGCATTTTCAAGTGGAGCTTTTCCATTATGTCCTTTGTAGTCTTCTAGTTCAGGAAGAATCAAAGGTAATTCATCATCACTAAGTACATAGTCTGTACCATCATCTAAGTGTACGATTGGAACTGGTTCACCCCAATAACGTTGACGTGCAAAAATCCATTCACGGAAACGATAGTTTACGGTTTCTTTTGCAATGCCCATAGCTACCAATTTTTTCGTAATTGCAACTTTAGCTTCTTCTACAGTTAAACCTGTAAATTCTTCGGAGTTGATTAGCTTACATCCTTTTCCTAAATAATCCTGTTTTTCAAAAGCATGTTCACTCACATCTTGACCTTCAATGACTTGAATCATGTCAATATTATGGGCAATCGCATATTCAAAGTCACGTTGATCATGACTAGGAACAGCCATTACAGCACCTGTGCCGTAGTTAGCCAATACGAAATCTCCAATAAAGACTTCAACTTCTTTTCCATTAACTGGGTTGATTGCTTTAATGCCTTCAAGACGACATCCTGATTTCCCTTTATTTAATTCTGTACGATCCATTTCAGACTTAGAAACAGTTTCCTGAATATATGCCTTAACTTCTTCTTGATTTTGAATTCTTGGCATTAATTCTTGTACTAAATCTCCATCTGGTGCAAGCACCATGAATGTAATACCATAAATTGTTTCGATACATGTTGTAAAAATAGAGAATTTTCCTCCACCTACGATTTCAAATTGAACCTCAACACCTGTTGAACGACCAATCCAGTTTCTTTGCATTTCCTTTGTCGATTCTGGCCAATCAATTTCATTCAAGCCTTCTAATAATCGTTCCGCAAAAGCAGCCTGATCAATACAAAGCTGTTTCATATTTTTACGGATAACTGGATAGCCTCCACGTTCACTTTTACCATCAATAACTTCATCATTGGATAAAACTGTACCAAGTTCTTCACACCAGTTTACTGGCATATCAACATATTTAGCATATCCATCTTTATACAATTGTTTAAAGATCCATTGTGTCCAATGATAGAAATCTGGATCTGATGTCGCAATCATTTTTGACCAGTCATAATCAAAACCTAATTCTTTTAACTGATTCGTGAAAGTCTTAATATTCTTTTGTGTAAATCCATTTGGATTGTTTCCGGTTTGAACTGCATATTGCTCAGCAGGTAAGCCAAAAGAATCATATCCCATTGGGTGAAGAACATTATATCCTTGCATACGTTTCATACGTGAAACGATGTCTGTTGCAGTATATCCTTCTGGATGTCCTGCATGAAGTCCAACTCCACTTGGATATGGGAACATGTCTAGTGCATAAAATTTTGGTTTAGAGAAATCCCAAACATCGGTTTTAAATGTTTCATGATCTTCCCAATATTTGTGCCATTTCTTTTCTACTTCTAAATGATCGTACATAATAGCCTCCTATAAAATAAAAAACGCCCTTTAAAATCTAAGGACGTTTGTACGCGGTACCACCTTAGTTCACAATATTCATTGTGCCCCTCAAACTCTTTATCGCAGAGTATACGGATAACATTACTCATCAGCTCCTTAGCAAGTTCAAAGGTTGTACAATGCTAAATTTCACCAACTTTAGCTCTCTAAAAATTGCCATTTCCTTTTACTACTCTAATTCATCGCTATGCATCAATTTTATCTTTTTTTTCATTTTTCGTCAATATCAAGTGAAACGATTGCCTTATCATCATAGTAAATCCTCATTAAAATATCTTCATAACTGCACTCTATATACGTTAAACAATCCTTAAAATGAACATTGTAATTCATGATTACTTCATCCATATCTTTCATTATTTCATCCTTTGTATGACATAAGCGAATACGATTGTTATGTAAAATCATATGCTTGGCATGATCTACAATAGAAAGTTCTAAAATATTTTTTTGATTTGCTTTTAATAAGTATACATTCTGAATGGTAACAAGCGTTAAAAAAGACACAATCTGTAAAACAAGAAATAAACAAACAAGACTGATCCAACTCGCATATCCGTTAATAGAGTTCAAAGTCATAAGTTTTGTTTTGCTTTTTAAACCATAGATAATAACCATCTTCTTTCTTATAAAAATTTGCTGAATCTATATTTTCCATATAGATTTCATATCCTGGACTTTTCACAATGCGATTTTTATCAAAATACAACTCATACTTTTTATGATTTAAAACATATTCTAACCTTTCTTCATTCACTCGAATTTCACTAACAATACTTAATTCTCTTCTTATTTGTAGAATCGCAAATTGATTTTGAGTATCTACATCTATATGGGCAAAATGTAAAGCCAAATTTATCAACATGCAACCCAAAAGAGAAATTAGACTTGTTATAAATAAGGCTAATAGAGCTTCAATCAACGTGAAACCATTTCTTCTCAATTTTTTCATCAATCTTTAAATTCCTTTGAAAATAAACAGTATATAAGCCATTTATGAATAAACTTGCACAAACCAATATCACAAAAAGCGCAAACAAAGCATCTTCCAACAAAAATCCATTATACTTTTTCAAGACGTATTCTCCCCGATCCTAATTGAAAGACAAGTTTCATTTTTGTATGTGAATTCTGACAATACAATGTGAAAGCCTTTGATATATTCCCCTTGGCATTGTAATAAAAAGAAACAGAATCACACGCAACATCTTTAGGCATAAAATAATTCTTTTCGTCTACAACCATCTTTTCATTTATATCTATGGAAACTTTTCGATTTTCTACATAAGCCTTTTCTTGAGCCGTTATACAAAGTGTTTGAACTTGTTTCATAAAAACATATAGAGATGTATTCATTTTCGTATATAACCCAAAATTTAAAAGAGATACAATCAAAAGTACAATTAACATTTCCATGAATGTAAACCCATTTTTATTGAGAGATGGCCTGTCCATTTTCAATCACCACTTTACTATGATCTGGACATGTATCTTGTCCTTTTTTTAAATATCCAAAATCAATCAATTCTTGTACACTTGACGGTGTTTCTAATTGATCAATCTCATATAACATAATTTGCGAATTCACAATTTCAAGTAAGGCTTCACAACCTTTTTTACGGATCACCTGTTCTTTTTGTTGAATATTGGGCAAAGTAATCAACAACAACAATGCGACAATCAACATCACAATCATCATTTCTAAAATAGTAAAACCATTTTTCTTTTCCATACATTTCTCTCCATTTCTAAAATTGATTCAACATATTTAATGGCATCATCATAATTTGATAAACAATTAAAACCAAGATTCCAATGCTTATATAAGAAAAGATTTGAACCCCATTGGAAATCTTTTTTATAGACTTTTCAATATCTAAAGTACTCTTCTGAATATAAAGATCTAAAAAGAATGACATACTATTAGCTACAAGCGCATAATTCAACATTTTTTTAAATGTCGAATCAAATACTTTTATCCGATTAAAGCTTTCTTCTATAGATACACCCTGCATTAAATATTTTAATATTTCACTCGATACGATTCCTACAACACTAAATTTGATAGAAGATAGAGTTTCAAGTATTTCTTGCGTAGAACTACATGTTTTTTCTAGACTTTGATACATACACACAAATTGTAAAGAAATCATCTTCTTCATTAAACGAAATGGACATTTCAATTTTGAATTGTATCTATAAAGAAACACATAATACAAAAGAATATATAGAACAATCACAAGGATAGTAATTCCAAATAGATATTTTAATAAATGAACAAAAATTAAAATGACATTATTGGGAATATAATCTTTCATTTGTACAAGGACATAGTTTGAGAAAAAACAAATCATGAAATATGCAAATATCAATAAGAAAAATGGATACGCAATTTTCTTTAATAATTTTTCATAAAACAAGATTGAACTTTTCTCAATTTGATTTACACAATCTAAGACATCCGATAGATTCATAGTATTTGATAAAATTTCGATATATTTAAAATAAAGCTTCTTTTGACCTATACAAAAAATCTCAACCAGACTTTTTCCCAATTTTAATTGTTCAATAATCGCATCACTTTCTTTAAAAACTAAATGAATCAATGTATCTATAGATAGTCCATTGTTCATTAAGGCATGAAATTGTTCGATTTCATCACGATAAACTAATACAATCGTATTCCGCTTGTGTGTCCATGATATATCCTTTTTTAATACCTTCTGTAATTTTCGAAGATAACGTTTTAAAATTTTGAGGATACTTTCCATATCGAATGACATAGTCCAATGTTTTTTGATCCATGATTTCATAAATACATACTTTTTTGTCTCCATTTGAATATAGACGTTGCGAGATAATAGCTGTACATACACTTAATAAGTCTTGTTTAGAAACGCCTAAATCCTCAAGACGACGAATACACTCCTTTCCATCTTTGGCATGAATACTTGTAAGTACAAAATGCCCTGTTAAACTTGCTCTTAACACCATCTTAGCCGTATAGCTGTTTCTAGTTTCGCCAATACATATAACATCTGGATCATGTCTTAGCAATTGTTCAATACCTACATCATACGTAAATCCAGTTCCTTCATTGATTTGTAGCTGTAAGTAAGAATCGTCTTCGATTTCAATGGGATCTTCTAAGCTCACTACCTTATGTTTCTTCTCTTTGGCTATTTCATGAAGCAAAGCATGTAACGTTGTTGTCTTACCACTGTTTGTAGGACCTACACAGATAACCAATCCATGTCTTAATGGAATCAACGATTGAAAGAATTCTGTATCATATTTACACAAAGAAAGTGCATCTAATTTAATCGCATGCATCGTATTCAACATTCTTATGACTCCTGTTTGAACATGATTATTGTGAAGCATACTAAAGCGACAATATACATCATGATGGTTTATACATACTTTAAATTGCCCACTTTGTGGTGTATAAGGATTCGTTAGATCCATTCGAGAAATAAATTTCAAATACTCAAAGAATGCGGGCTGCCAAATATCTTGATATACTTCCAACATTTCAGTTTGCGTTCTAAGTTTAATTTTTAAGCGATTCTGCTGCAAAATAAAATGAATGTCGCTTGCCTTTTTTAATATCGCATATTCAATGAGGTTCTTTAATAAATCATCCATTTTTATCACCCCTATATCTAATACGAAAAAAAAAGCAGAAATTCTAATAAATTTCTGCATATTTTAAACTTTCATTCCATTTTTTCTCTTGCGATAAAGTAGTGGATGGACCATGACCTGGATAAACTTTATAGTCTTGATCGAGTTGATACAATTTTTTTAAAGATTTTTTCATACTTGAAACAGAACCTGTTACAAGGTCCATTCTTCCAATCGAACCTTGAAATAATACATCTCCTGTGAATAAACAATCCTTTATTTTTAATACGGTTGAACCGATTGAATGTCCTGGGCAATACATAGCTTCAATTTCAAATCCTGCAATTTTATTCTTTCCTTCTAATAATGGTTTACACTTGGCATCACATGTTACATCCATATAAAAGGCTGAGGATGAATTTAAATCTGGATCTTGAAGAAAATCAAACTCACTTGGATTTAAAAAAACGTCGCAGTGATATTCATTTACAATCTTATCAACACCTGAAATATGATCAAAGTGAGCATGTGTTAAAATGATGGCTTCAAGATTACATTCGTTTTCTTTTAGTATAGCATCAAGATTTAAAAATTTATCCGCAGGATCAATCAATATAGCATGGTGATTATCCATGACCAAATAACAATTTGCCTGTACTGGACCGAGTGGTTGTTGAAGTACTTTCATAGTCTAATACATAAAAAAGACCGAATGAAACGGTCTTTCTTACTTTTTCTCCTTATGTTCAGTCTGCTGATTGCATTTTGGACAATATTTTTTAACAGTCATACGTTCAGGATGTTTTTTCTTATTTCTTGTACCAATATAGTTTTCTTCACCGCAAACAGAGCACTTAAATGTAATACGATCTCTCATGTTCAGTCCTCCTCACATTAGTAATTACTAGTTGATTCTAGCATAACTTACAAGTCAATTTCAAGTCATTTTCAAAATTTTAACTTGCAGGATAAATTTCAAAATATTTTTTTATGAATTCTGGCATAACATTATTTGCACAAATATTTGGTGAAACAGCCTGATCGTTGATACTTGAAGTTGGTGCTGAACACGCAAATGCCATTGTAGGAGCGCTACTTGGTGCATAACCTACAAGGTTTGCGGTTGTCCAATCGCCTACTTCGGCTGTACCTGTTTTTGCCGAAACATCAACGCCAACATCTTTTAAAAGATTACTACAATAGCCAGAGGCAACGCAGGCTCTAAAGCCTTCTTGTACACGCTGTAAATAGGCAGCATTCTTTTCAGGTAATGTTGATTTTACTTTCTTTTCATTTGCGACAACCACTTCACTCGAATTTACTTCTGTAGCATGATTCATTAATCTAGGCTGATATACATTTCCATTCGATGCGATTGTTGCGCCGTATACAGCTAATTGTAATGGTGTATACATATCAAACTGGCCAATCGAATAGTTTAGTAACATACCTGGTTCTGAACCATAACCCATATAGCCATTCACTTCGCCCTGTGCATCAAGACCCGTTATATTTCCTAATCCAAACATTGAATAATAAGAACGCATCTTATTTAGAGTTCCTTGAAGGTCTGCCACAGCTAATGGTTCTTTTTCTTCATAGACAGCTCCTGCAAGTCGAATCGCAATATTAAACATATAAACGTTACTACTTACCTCTAAGGCACTCACATCATCGACAGGACCATGATCTTCATAAGAACCAAATTCCTGACCACCAATATTCATAACTTTATCGACAATCACTTCACCTGGACTTACGACATGTTCACTTTCACCCATATATACAGTAGCACCCTTAATACAAGATCCAGGATTCACTAAAGACATATAGTTTCCTGTCGCAAAATATGTCATTTCCTTTGTATCAAGATCCATTTGATAACCAGACATTGCCAGTACAGAGCCATCTTGTGGATTTAATACAGTTGTAAATAAGGATTTGAAGTTTTCACGATTTTTAGTTCCTCCATATTCACTTAATGTATTTTTAACAATATTATCAAGTGAAGACTGAAGATCTATATCGATTGAAAGATATAAATCATATCCTTTTTTTGCTTGCTGAATCACATCTTTTTGTGCTAATCCTTTTGAATCATAAGTAATTTTGGCAATTTCTGGTGTTCCTGCTAGTAAATCATTATATTGATATTCTAAGCCAGATTTACCAACACTTGCATTCAATTGATAGTCTCTTGCCAAATAATAAGTTGATAATTCACTTGGTAAACCTTGTGTACTTGTAGTTACACTTCCTAAAATATCCGATAGAGATTCACCATATGGATATTCACGTTTCCACCCACCAAAATCAACATCAAATCCAGGAAATTCCGTTTTATGTTCCACTAGATAAGCAACATCATCATCACTTACATCTTCTAAAACAACGTTTTCTTGTCCTGTACTTTGGTTGGCAATCATACGTTGATAAATGACACACATCTTTAATTCAGCTTGCGTCATTTCCCCAATTTGTTTCTTACCAATACGATTCATTAAAATTTGATATCTTTTACTTTCTGTATTATCACCCCATGCACCATTCTTATATTGCTTCAACTCTTTTTGCGTCAACAAATGATTGGCTGCATATTCGGAGTCTGTTGGTGATAAAAAAGATTTATATGTAATATACGCTTGTTTTTTATCCTCATCCGTAAAATCTTTTGCGCTCACATTAAACACTTTGACAATACGTTTGGCATATAATTCATAATCATCTGAATCCATGTTATTTGGAGATGTAAACACAATATTGTGACTCACCACAGTTTTTGCCAAAACTCTTCCCTTACAATCATAAATCTGTCCTCGTGGAGCTGAAGTATATTGTTTGATGGAAGTATAGTCTTCTCGTTTTGCGGTATATTCATTATATGAAACAATCTGAAGATAGAACAATCTTAAAAAGATGACCAAAAAACATATGGCAATTATAACCGAAAAAATCAATATACGATTAGAGATGACTCGATCCACAGAAATATTTTGATTTGCCCTTTTGATTGATTTTCTACTCTTTTTCAATTGAATCCTCCTTTAATTCGAACACTCTATATTATACACGTTTCCAAGATGAAATGGAAAAAAAAGAAGTAATGGCGTATACTTAAATTATGGAGGTTTTCTATGAACAGAACAGAAACACGTCAAGTTCAAGTAAAAAATCTTGAAATTGGACATAATAATCACGTCGTTATTCAATCAATGTGTAACATTGAAACAAAAAAGGCAGATGAGGTTGCCAAACAAATTTTAAACCTTGAAAAAATGGGATGTGAACTTATTCGCGTCAGCTGCATGGATATGGAAGATGCCAAGGCCATTGCCGACATTAAGAAACAAATCCATATTCCTCTTGTTGCAGATATACACTTTGACTATCGTTTAGCTTTAGCTTGTATTGAGGCGGGCGCAGACAAGATTCGTTTAAACCCTGGAAATATTGGTTCAAGAGAAAATGTAGAAAAAGTCGTCAAGGCATGCAAAGAAAAGCATATACCTATTCGTATTGGCATCAATGGTGGTTCTCTAGAAAAAGATATTCATGAAAAATATGGCAAGCCAACAGCTGAAGGTATGATAGAAAGTGCACAAAGACATGTACAAATCTTAGAAGACCTTGATTTTTATGATACAGTGCTTTCTTTTAAATCAAGTGATCCATTACTTTGTATTGAAGCTTATAGGCTGGCCGCAAAAACATTTGACTATCCTTTACATTTAGGTGTTACAGAAGCTGGAACAATGATGACAAGTGCCATTAAATCAAGTTTAGCTTTAGGTACATTATTAAACGAAGGAATTGGCAATACAATTCGTATCAGTGTCAATGGAGCTCCAGAAAAGGAGATTCCTATTGTAAAAGAATTGTTGAAAGATTGTAAATTAATTAAAAATGTACCAAACTTGATCGCATGTCCAACTTGTGGACGTACACAATGGGATATGGAGCCTGCCGTGAATGAAATCGAAAGCTATCTTCAAACAGTAAATAAAGAAGTAACTGTAGCTATCATGGGTTGTGCAGTTAATGGTCCTGGTGAAGCAAAACATGCCGATATTGCGATTGCAGGCGGTAAGAAAGAAGGTTTATTAATTAAAAAGGGAAAAATTATTGAAAAGATTCCTCAAGAGCAGATCGTAGCTCGTTTAAAAGAAGAAATTGATAAATTCTAGAAAAAAATCTCAGCGCAACGCTGAGATTTCTTCTTTATATGGAGCTTTTCCATCAATAAATGGAGTCTCTAAAATTTTTGTAACATTTTCAAGTTTTGGATGATGCACAATCGAATATAATACATCAAATCCTATATAGCCTTTACCTAAGTTTTCATGACGATCCTTATGGGCTTTTAATGGATTTTTTGAATCGTTGATATGCATGCACAATAGATTTTCTAAGCCAAGGATAGAATCAAATTCATTTAGTACATCTTCAAATTGATTTAAATCATAACCCGCATCCCAAATATGACATGTATCCATACAATACCCAATACGAGACTTTTTATGTACGCCAGAATAAATTTTATGTAATTGTTCAAATGTAAAACCACATTCATTTCCCTTACCCGCCATCGTTTCAAGAGCAATCTTAACATCGGTTGTATCATTATCTAAAACTTCATTTAAACCATTGATGATCCACTCAATACCAACATCCATTCCAGCACCAACATGGCTTCCTGGATGTAATACAAGTGTTTTTGCACCAATCGCATGTACTCTTTCTAATTCAGACTTTAAAAATTCTTGTCCAAATAGGGCCGTTTCTGGTTTTAATGCATTTGCCAAATTTATAATGTATGGAGCATGCACTATTACACGATCGATTGAAAAATCATGTTCTTTCATATACTCTTTTGCATCATCTATTTTTAATTTAGAAACATCGACACGACGCGTATTACTTGGAGGTCCCGTATAAATCATACATGCATTGGCACCATAAGATATAGCTTCTTCAATTGCCCCTTTAAAATAATTTGGAGCCTTAAAAGAAACATGACTACCTAAATAGATCATAGATCCATTCCTTTTTGACGTTGTCTTTCTTTAGCACGTTCTTTTTGTTGGCGCTTGATATCGGATTTGATCATTTCACGACGTTTTCTACGTTTCATACGATCAATTTCCTGGCGTTGTCTTTTCTTATAGTTTGGTTTAACTTTCTTTTTCTTATGAACAATTTTTTCAACTTCTTCATGGAATTCGTCCTTTTTCATTGGACGCTTATTTACATATGGTTTTAAATCTACGAATTCATGATTCTTAACATCTTGATGTTCAAATTCAATACCTTGTTTGATCAAAGACTGGATTGATTTAGCATCACTTTCTTTATATAATGCGATACATTGTCCATCTCGACTTGCTCTTCCTGTACGACCAGCACGATGAATATAGAATTTTAAATCTTTAGGGAAACCACAACTAATGACATGAGTAATTCCTTCTAAGTCTATACCGCGACTGGCAATATCGCTTGCGACAATATAACTTTTCTTTTGGCTTTGAATCATCTTAATAGCCTGCATACGCTGACGGGATTCAAGTCCTGAATGAAGTTCGACAAGGTCATAGCCATTTTCACGCATTGTATTTGCAATGTTTTGTGCTTCTTGCGTTGTATTGGCAAAAATCAAACATACATAGGGTTGAATACATGGTAAAATATCTAAAATTTTTTGTTCATAGCTTTTATGTTTACAAGGAACCAAAATGTGTTTTACATCACTTTGGAAAGCTTCCTCTTTTTTGATTTCAATGAATTCAGGATCGTATAAATATTTCTTTAAGAATGGCTGTAAAGATTCAGGAATAGTTGCTGAAAAAACCATCATCTGAACTTTTTTATCCATTTTTGATAAGATTTCATCAATATCTTCCAAGAATCCAAATTCTAAAGTCATATCTGCTTCATCAATGACAACAATTTTTGCGGTATCCAAACGCAAGACATTATCTTTAATGAACATGTCCTTCATTCTTCCTGGTGTACCAATAACGATTTGTGGCTGTTTTTCCATTTGCGTAACTTTTTCCATACCACCAGTTACTAATTTTACACGTACGTTAAAATGTTTTGCGATTTTACGACAACGATCATATAGCTGATAGGCGAGTTCTCTAGTTGGTGCACTAATGACAGCTTGAACGCAATCTTGATCAAAATCTAATTTTTCAAAGATTGGCATAAAGAAAGCGTGTGATTTACCAGATCCGGTACTGGAAACACCAATAATATCTCTATTTTTATTTTTACGATTTAACACCTGTTCTTGAATCGGTGTTAAGGTTTTAAAATGTTCTAATTCCATTATTTCTTGAATACGATTCATAAATTTTCACATCCTTTTCTTTAGTATTATCCCAAAATTCTTCCCATTTTACAAATATAAATAATTAGGGCATAATGTTTTTATGAAAACACAAAATATCATTACAGTCAAGCCTCAGGGGTATTGTGGGGGCGTTTTAAAAGCAATCGAAACCGCAAAAAATACAAGAATCCAATACCCAAATAAAAAGATCACCATTTTAGGTAATCTTGTACATAATCAATATGTAAAAAAAGCTTTGCAGTATTATTCCATTGATACTATAGAAGATAAGACAAAAACTCGCTATGAATTATTAGATGAAATCAATGAAGGAATTGTAATTTTTACTGCGCATGGTGTCAGTCCTAAAGTTTATAAAAAAGCCAAGGATAAAGGGTTAATTTTAATCGATGCAAGTTGTCCATTTGTATTGCAGACACAAAAAATCGTAAAACAGTACTTAGATGAAGATTATACAATTTTTTATATTGGTAAAAACAAACATCCAGAAGCTGAGTCCATTTATACAATGAGTGATCATGTATATTTGATTGAGCCGCATAAAGATATCCCAAAAATTAATACTTCTAAAATATTTGTCACGAATCAAACTACAATGTCAATTTATGAATTAAAAGATACGTTTGAAAAAATTAAAAGCTTATATCCTTTTGCGATATTCCATGATGAAATATGTAATGCGACGCGTGTACGTCAACAAGCTATTTTAAATTTAAAGAATGTCGATTGTTTGATTGTCGTAGGTGATCCAACAAGTAACAACTCACAAAAGCTTGTAGATATTGGAAAAAAAGCAGGTATCCAAGATATTTTCTCCATTCAAACAGTAGAAGATATCGATAAAAAAGATTTTGAAAAATATTCAACAATTGCGATTACAAGTGGTGCTAGTACACCTACATATTTGACAAATCAAGTCAAAGACTA
This sequence comes from uncultured Solobacterium sp., assembly GCA_900547815.1. Classification (GTDB taxonomy): domain Bacteria; phylum Bacillota_I; class Bacilli_A; order Erysipelotrichales; family Erysipelotrichaceae; genus Holdemanella. Next base: position 25,215 of record URHY01000003.1, on the reverse strand, counting down.
TTTGTCTAATGATATTGAAAAGCCAAAAATCCGTATTCAGGAAATTCTCTGATTACGGATTTCTTTTATATATTCTATTTTTTCAAGAAACTCAGGTTTGTTGACTTTTAAAAGAATATTTTTATATTTATTCTCTTCAAAATCCAAATAAGAACGATATGTAGAATTCATTATCATATGCATACCAAAGTGTAGACAAGCATTACTTATTTCTTGCGGATGATCTTGTACAATACAATCTAAAATTGGATAGTAGTGCCCATTATCGTAGATCATCTTTTCTCTAAGAATATGAATATTGTTGTCTTTTAAATATTTTCTTAGTGCAAAATCATCTTTGTGGCATGATAATAACAATCTCAAGCCAAAAAATAGAGTTCCTTTAGAAAGGATATCTATAATGAGTTTTCCTCCCATACCACAAATAATGATTTGATCCACATCAAAAGCTAAGCCTTGAATTCCATCTAACAAACAACAAGAAACAAAATTTTCTAAATTGTTTTCGACAATGGTCTTTTTAGCATTGTCTAATGGGCCTTGTGCCACATCACATGCATATCCTTTTTTAGATTGATGATTCAAAATGGCATTACATACAACATAGGCATGGTCACAACCAATATCTGCAATACAATCGCCATTTACCCATTCTAATATTTCTTGAATACGATTCGAACAGGGTATCATTATTTTACAAAGTCTCTTAAGCGTTTGCAGCGATTTGGATTTTTTAACTTGCGTAACGCTTTTGCCTCAATTTGACGAATACGTTCACGTGTAACGTTAAATTCTTTACCAACTTCTTCAAGAGTACGTGTTCTTCCATCTAATAGACCGAAACGTAAACGTAATACTTTTTCTTCACGTTCTGTCAAACCTTGTAAAACAGCATTAATTTCATCTTTTAATAATTGATTGTTTGTATAATCATCTGGAGATAACGTATCTTTATCTTCAATGAAATCACCTAAATGCGAGTCATCTTCTTCACCAATTGGTGTTTCTAAACTAACTGGATCCAATGCAATTTTTTGGATCTCACGAACTTTTTCTGCTGAAATATTTTCCATCTTTTCTGCGATTTCTTCAGGCAATGGATCACGACCAAGATCTTGAACCAATTGACGTTGAATACGTGTCAATTTATTGATGGTTTCAACCATGTGTACTGGAATACGAATTGTACGCGCCTGATCAGCAATTGCACGTGTAATAGATTGACGAATCCACCAAGTAGCATATGTAGAGAATTTAAATCCTTTTGTATAATCAAATTTTTCAACAGCTTTGATCAATCCACAGTTTCCTTCTTGAATCAAATCCAAGAATAACATTCCACGACCTACATATTTTTTTGCGATTGATACAACCAAACGAAGGTTTGAAGAAATCAATGTTTGTTTCGCTTCTTCCCCATCCGCAATGATTTTTGAAAGTTTTTTCTTTTCCTCATCGCTTAAATCAAGGTTCTTCATATCTTCTTTAGCTTGTTCTCCTTCTTGGATCTGACGTGCAATAATCGGCTCTTCTTTTGGATCCAATAATGGAATCTGACCAATTTCTTTTAGATACATTTTAACTGGGTCATTGATTTTTGCATGTGATGCATTTGCGAATGTCTTTTCTAGTTGTGAAATTTCTTCAGCAATTGAATTTTCTTCATCTAGATCTTCATCACTTAAATCATCATCTGTTAAGTCATTCTCATCTAATTCATCTCCATCAATGAATTCAATCAAGTTTTCATCGATCCAATTATATAGATCATCTAATGTATCATCATCTAAGTTTAAAGCACTTACCGCATCTAAGAATTGTTTTTGGGAAACATCGACATTTTGTTCTTTACTCTTTAGCAAGAACTCTTTTGCCTCATCTAAGCTTGTAAACTTTAATTTTTGAGAATCATTTGTGTTTGCCATACTTTCATCCTTCCTTTCGATGTAAAATTTCATTTCTCTGAATAATTAATTCTTGTTTTTTACTAGCCAAAGACAACTTAATCATCGGATCCTGTACATTTTTGATTTGATCATTTAGGTTGTCAATCTGGTCTTGTAAAGCACATTCTTTGATTTTCATTAAACTATCGTTAAAGAAATCTTTATTATATTCATAAATATGAAATGGATTTTCCATCAGACTTACCAGTAAATTACGAACTTCTTCTTTTTCAATGTAACTCATCAATACATCAAAATCGATATGGTCCATATTACGATACATGTCATAACAATATAATGACAATTCTTCACAGACTGGATCTTGGAAAAAGCCAATCTGATCCTTGAATTGGTCGGCCGCTAATTTACTGTTAAGAATCATCCATAACACACCATACTCGGCTAGTGTTCTTCCATTTTTTAATGGCTCTATATTACGAATAACGGATGCTTTATTTCTTGGTTCTTTTTTCGGTGCAGGAGTACTTGTCGTATTTGATAAATCAAATCCAGTTAAGTCTCGTATACGAGAATAATAATCGGCCTTTTCAAAATCTGTACATGTTCTTTCTATGAAAGACTGTATTTCAGAAGTGAATTTTTTCTTATCCTCATAATTGTCTAAATCATATTGATTCGGTAAATATTCAAATAAAAATTCAACAAAAGAAGTCGTTTTATGAACAGAAAGATACAACTCATCTTTGCCAAGTTCATTAAATATTTCATCTGGATCTTTACCGGTAGTATTTTTCACTATTGAAAAGTTCAATCCATAATCAACGGCTAACTTTCCAAATTTATACGTTGCTGCCTTACCAGCTCTATCCCCATCATAACATACCACTAAAGGTACATTTAAACGTTTTAATAACGTTATTTGTTCCTTGGTACAAGCTGTACCTAAACAAGCAATACTTTCATGTATATCAGCCTTTTCAAAGGCTATGACATCCATGGCCCCCTCAACTAAAATGCATCGCTTATTTTTTTTCGCAAATTCCTTAGCTCTGTGATAATTAAAAATTAAATTTCCCTTATGATAGATTTTCGTTTCTGAAGTATTTATATACTTTGCAGTTTCCTTATCTTCATTTAAACGTCTTGCCGTAAAACCAACAGGATTGCCATTCTCATCATGAATTGGAATCATTAAGCGATTATCAAATACGGCATAAGTATCTAAGTCATGAGTACGAATTAAACCTGTATCCGTTAGTATTTGTTCGTTAAAACCTTTTGCCTTGAGATACTTCACACTACGACTCGATTCAGGTGCATACCCAATTTCAAATCTTTTTATAATATCTTCATTAATTTTTCTTTGACTTAAATACCTTTTTACACTCTCGCCATTTTCACTTTCTAATTCAAAAGTTAAAAAACGAATATAAGACTGAATGCAATCATATAAAGGTTGATTTTTATCAACTTTAGCTTGAAATTTAGATGTATCCAAATGTAATGGATAGTGAATCAATTCCGCTACTTTACAAACAGCTTCCAGAAAGGAAATGTTTTCAATCTTTTGAACAAAAGTAAATACATTTCCTCCCACGCCGCATACAAAGCATTTAAATATTTGTTTATCTGTTGAAACAGATAAGCTTGGATCATGATCATCATGAAAAGGACATATAGCTTTATAATCTTTGCCCTTCTTTTCAAGTGTGATATAGTGAGACATTACGTCAACAATATCAGCTTGTTGACGTATTGCCTTTATATCATCTTCTGATATCCAGCTCATTAAAATTCAATTCTGTTTTCAATATATGAAACAAGATCATCTAGTGAAATACGCTCTTGTTGCATAGTATCACGATCTCGGACTGTTACACATCCATCATTTGCCGTTTCAAAGTCAACTGTTACACAGAATGGTGTTCCAATCGCATCTTGACGACGATAACGTTTACCGATGCTTTGAGCATCATCATAAGTTACGCTAAAGTGTTTAGAAAGTTTTGCGAATACTTCATCACCTTGATCAGATAACTTTTTAGAAAGTGGAAGTACAGCTACTTTATAAGGAGCTAATGCTGGGTGTAATTTTAATACTACACGAGAATCATTTTCTAATTGTTCTTCTTGGTATGCTTCACACATTACAGCTAACATTAAACGTTCAACCCCAACACTAGGTTCAATTACGTAAGGAATATATTTTTCATTGGCTTCTTGATCAAAATATTCTAAGTTTTGTTTAGAAGTAGTTTGATGTGCTTTCAAGTCAAAGTCAGTACGGTCTGCAATACCCCATAATTCACCCCAACCAATAGGTTCAGAGAAGTGGTATTCAATATCACTTGTACCGTTTGAGTAGTGAGCCAATTCTTCTGGATCATGTGCACGTAAACGAATATTTTCTTCGTTGATACCTAAATCTTTTAAGAATTGAACACAGTTTTTACAATAGTATTCAAACCAATCTAAATCTGTTCCTGGTTTACAGAAGAATTCTAATTCCATTTGTTCGAATTCACGCGTACGGAAAATGAAGTTTCCTGGTGTAATTTCGTTACGGAAACTCTTACCAATCTGACCAATACCGAATGGCAATTTTTTACGCATAGTTCTTTGTACGTTTTTAAAGTTGACAAAGATACCCTGTGCAGTTTCAGGACGTAAATAGATCGTACTTTTTGCATCTTCTAATACACCTTGGAAAGTTTTGAACATCAAGTTAAATTGACGAATATTTGTGAAGTTTTTAGCTCCACATTTAGGACATGTGATTTCATGTTCTGCAATATATTTTTCCATGTCTTCATTAGACATACCACCACAGTTTACGGTGTGATTACTTGCTTCTTCAATCAATTGATCCGCTCTAAAACGGCTCTTACATTCTTTACAATCCATTAATGGATCACTAAATCCTCCAACGTGACCACTCGCAACCCATACATTTGGATTCATTAAGATTGCACTCTGTAAACCAACATTGTGTTCACTTTCTTGGATGAAACGTTTCCACCATGCATTTTTAATATTGTTCTTTAATTCAATGCCTAAAGGACCAAAATCCCAAGTATTTGCCAAACCACCATAAATTTCTGAACCTTGGTAAACAAACCCAGAAGTTTTCATGTGATTTACTACATCATTGAATGTCTTTTCGTTCATGTTACTTACCTCATTTCTTTCATGTATACAGACAAAAGGATATACTTTCATATTATATCCCATTTATCAAGAAATTTCTAGACCAAATCCTAAGACAAGCTAGAAAGAAAAACCATGATTTCTCATGGCAAGTTTTAATCATCCACTAAGTATGATCCCACTTAGCTTATACCACATATCTAATGTGTTGTAAGAAAAAGAATAGCTTTTTTATACTTCTCTAGCCTTTCATAATCTGATTTTGTCGGTTCTTTGATTCTTGTGATATCTAGATTATGTAAAAGATCTGCAACCTTGATCTTTTTAGCTAAGTTAGATTTAGATACTCTTTGAATATATTCAAAATAAGATTCATCTTTTCTATGTGTTAATGTGATCACGGTATCGACAATTTCGTTTGAAAATATAGTTCTTAAATCATCCACAGTAACGTTGGTATCTTCTAACACATCATGTAAGTAAGCTATTGCTTTTTCAGTATCCGTATCCATATAAGATGAAACTGTTATAGGATGAAGGATATAATCTTTACCTGCTTTATCCACTTGTCCTACATGGGCTTTTTGTGCAATTTGTAGTGCTAATTCTTGATACATTTATTTTAAACCTCTAAGACTTTCTAAAAAACGAATACTTGGATAATTCCTATGACTATGATACTCCATCCATTTGACTAGATAAACTAAATCATCAAGGGTGAAATCAAAATGAACTTTCAAATACTCTAAATTTTCTTCTTTACACTTAAATAAAGCTCGATATTTCTTTAATTGATCTTTACTCCACTTCGGATATTGATTATGATTACACGTATTACATAAGAATCCTCCATCTTTTAAGGATAGAGTTTCTACTCTTGTATTTTGACAATGTACACACCCATCCACGAATGGTTGAATTCCTTCGTGTTCGATGCAATATTTCAATACGATGCAAGCCCAGAAATAAAAGTCATCCAAGTCTTTATCGGCTGAATTCCAACATTCCAATAATGTATGAAATAGATTTTCTTCTTCTTTCGTTTTAGAAATCAAATCATGTAGTACAAAACAACAACTCGATTTAAATAGATCTTCTTGAATGTGATAATAATAATGAATGGTTTGTCCTTGTAGTAATAAAGGCATCTTCATTTTGTCTTCAATCATGAATTCATTATAAGAAAAAGGCTGTACAAGCCGTAAATTCTTAGAATTCACTTTGAACAGTCCTCTTGCGTATAAAGTTAAAATGGAATCGTTAGTCAATACTTTGACTAAGCCATCCTTATCCTTATATTCACTTACACTTAATACAAGGGCTTGAATCTTAGTCTTCATCCATTTGTTCTAATTCGTCTAAACCGAATTCTTTGATCTTGTTTTCATGATTACGCCAATTCTTTTCTACACGAACAAACAACTCTAAATCTACACTACATCCAAGCATATCTTTTAATTCTTTTTGTGCATCTAAACGAATGGAACGAATCATGTTTGCTTGTTTTCCAATCAAAATTCCCTTTTGCGATTCACGATCGACAACTACCATCATTTGAAGATACATACGATTACCACGTTTTTCTTTACGTTCTAAAATAACCGCCACACTATGAGGAATTTCCTCATGTGTTTTAAACAAAATCTTTTCGCGAACGATCTCGCACATTCTAAAGTTAATATCATGATCCGATTTCATTTCTTCTGGAAACATCGGCTCTCCTTCAGGTAAGTATCCCTTAAATACGTGTAACAATTCGTCTAGATTATCCTTGTCTAAAGCACTGATTGGAACTATATCATTAAATTCATATTGGTTTTGCCAATAGACTAAACGTTTCAACAATTGCTCTTTTGGCAATTTATCGATTTTATTCATAATCAATACGACAGGTTTATGAAGTGTTTCAATTCTTTTTAAAATAAACGAATCCCCTGTTCCAAAAGATTGTGTACCATCTACGATCCATCCAATCACATCACAATCTTCCATAGCTGAATAGGCATTCTTATTTAATACACGTCCCAATTGTTGCTGAGGCTTATGAATACCTGGTGTATCCACAAACACATATTGACAATCTTCATGTGTTAAAATACCTGAAATATTGTTTCTTGTTGTATTTGGTTTATCTGACATGATCGCAATTTTTTCTTTCAACAATGCATTCAATAAGGTTGATTTTCCAGCGTTGGGTCTTCCAACAATTGCGATAAATCCTGATTTATAATTTTTCATTCTACCTCCAATTTAAAATATTTTGGGCAAAAATACATAAAGCCCAATACAAGCCGCAAGCACACTGATAATAAAAACAGCTCCTGCAGCCATATCTTTAATATGTTTAGCTTGTTCATTGTGTTCTAATGAAATATAGTCTACGCATCTTTCAATGCAAGAATTCATAATTTCACTAAACCATACAAAACTAATTGCACTGATCAACATCATCCATTCCTTTAAAGAACAATGGAAGATAAAGCCAAACAAAATAACTATAAGCCCAAATATCCCTTGAAGACGTATACTACGATCACAAGTAAATGCATAGTATAATCCTTCAAAAGCATATTTGAATCTACCTTTGAACCAATTCATCTAGAATTTCATCCTGTAAGGCAAACATAACCTTTTCATCTTCTTCTTTCATGTGATCATATCCCATCAAATGAAGTAAGCCATGACAGAATAAGAAACAAGCTTCTCTACGAATCGAATGACCATATGCTTTAGCTTGATCACGAATAGCTTGCACATTGATAAAGATATCACCAAGTTCATATTGATCTTCTTCGATCAACATATCACTCATATCATCTTGAATCGCAAAACTAATGACATCTGTAGGACGATCCACATTTCGATAGTCACGATTGATTTCGTGAATCTGTTCAGGTGTTACATATATTACAGATAAACTCCAATCTCCCTTTCTTTCTAACACCTTACATGCACGTTCTAATATGTTTTCAAAGTCTTTTTTGTATCGATAGACACTTCTATCTTTTGCGTTATTTGTAAAAATTATTTCCATGCCTAGATTATACACTAAATAAAAAAAGAGTTCAAAACGAACTCTTACTTTGTAGTTTCTCTAAACATTTTTGAGAATGAGATTTCAATGTCTTTATTTTGTTTAACAGATTCATCATCCACTAACATCTTTGTTAGTAAACGCATCGCAACGGCCCCTAAATCATATTCAGGAATGTTGTATGTAGAAATTGTAGGACGCATCATTGTTAAATATTTTGAATTCAATATACAAACAAGTTCTGTATCATCTGGAATTGAATATCCACATTCTTTACATGCATTCATCAATGCGATGGCTTGAGAATCACGGAATGTAATAACCATGCGGCTTGGCTTGTGAGATTTATAGTAGTCAGACAAGAATGTATAGCTTGATTTGTAGCTGTCATCATAAGTTACATATTTGTCGAAAATCAATCCTTTTTCTGCATAAGCACGATCTACACCCGCTTTTAATTGTTCCATCATAGAAAGATTTAATTTATCTTCTACCATAGAAATATCATCAATACCCTTTTCGAAGCATTCATTGACAAATTCATATGCCATACGTTCGAAGTTAATATATACATTTCCTACGTTGCCAATCTTATGTCCTTTTAATTTACTTCCAACAACAACCATAGGAATTTGGTATTCATGTAACACTTCCATTTCATCTTCTGAAAAGTTGTCATTGAATAAGATTACACCATCTACACGTGACTTAATAATAGATTCAATCACATCTTGCATTTTTGAGATTCCCTTACTTGTAGTATGGAACATGATGTTGTAATTATAAATTTTTGCGACATCCATTAGACCATTTAAGATCTTCGCATTGTACGCAAATAATTTTTCACTCATCACAATTGAAATTGTAGTTGTTTTTGATAATGCCAATCCTTGCGCAATCGCATTTGGTTTATAACCTAATTTTTCAATAGCTTGTTGAACACGTAAACGTGTATCTTCACGTACCACATTACTATCATTAATAACACGTGATACAGTTGCTAAAGAAACATCTGCTTCTTTGGCAACATCATAAATGGTAATTCTTTTCATTCCTATTCGTCCCCCTTGTTAAATATTTTCTTCAATCCACTAAACAATGCTTCTGTAGCTTTACCAGTTACTTCTTCTGCTTTATCAACGGCACGAATAACAGAATCATTTGTACGAATTTCGTCTACTTTTTCATCCGCTTTATCAATCACCTTACGTAAAGAATCATTTTTTCTTAATGTTTCTTTTCCATATTTAAAGCCATCTACTACCAATCCAGCTGTGCCCTGTAAAAATTCTTTACCAGCCGAAACTGTTTGTTTAAATTGTTCACTCTCACTTACTTCAACCACTTTATCTTTTGTTGAAGAAAGAATATTTTTTGCATCATCCTTAGCTTGCGATAAAGCTTCCTTTACTTTTTCAGGATCTGAAGCGTCTTTTAATAAATCACGCAAATCATCAAATAACTTTTCAATCTTACTCTTAGCGTCCTCAATGATTCTTTCATTATCAGTATTTTCGGATTCATGCATCACTTCAAGTTCTAGCATCGATTCTTTTTCTAAATCATCAATTAATTGTTTTTCATCCATGTCATTCATCCTCCTTTGTTTCAATACTTTCTTTTCCATTCTTTTTATTTTGAAACCATTCTTTGGCATTTTGTACATTTTCACTAAGCGAACTCATCACACTCACAAACGCCTCTTTTGCGTTCTGATTTACTTCATCAACTGTGTTTGAGATATTTTCAGCTGTTTTTAATGGTGCATCTAATTTTTTCAATTGATCATTTGCCGTATCCAATGTTTTCGATACTTGTTTTAAAGTCTCAATCAACTGTTTTAAAAACAAAATCAAATAAATTAATGCGATAACACCAACGATTGGTAATACATATGAAAATGCACGAGCTAATGTACTCATAAAGATATCTAAACTCACAATACCACCTCAAAAAGATTATAACATAAGCTTTCTAACTTATCTATTTTTTTTGAAACTTTTTTCACAACCCTGTAAACGCTACAAATAATAAAAGAAGTGCTCAAATTATTCTAACACTTCCGTAAAATACATTCTAGAGGCAAAATCCTCTTTTTCTTGGTTCAACTTCACGAACTTGCTCAAAACATAGTGTACAAGCAAATCTTGTTAACTATGAAAAAAAGAAAGAGTATCGATTAAATATATTCAATTGGTAATGCGATCATATCTTCAGTCAAATACATCTTTCGATCGTATTGACATAATATGATTCCTGGTTGTACTTCTTTATTTGGGATATCTTTTAATGCCGAAAAATGTTTTCCCATGGACTTTGTAGGATTTGCCGTCATTTTAATTTCAATCGGATACAATTTCCCATCTTCATCAATCACTACATCAATTTCTCTTTGATCACGATCACGATAGAAATAGATATTTGAAATGGTTTTACCTGCATTTAAATGACTTTTTAAAATTTCAGACACAATAAAATTTTCGTATATATTTCCAGCTTGAGCACCTGTCATAGCTGTATCTGCACTAGTCCATCTAGCCAAGTAACATACCAAACCGGTATCATAAAAATAAACTTTTGGTGTTTTGACAACTCGCTTTAATAAATTGTTAGAATATGGTTCCAACAAATAGATAATTCCCGAAGTTTGTAGAATCGAAATCCATCTTTTAACTGTATCTGCACTTGTCTCTATTTCATTCGCAACTGCATTAATGTTTAATAATTCACCGCACCGTACCGCAAGAGATGTTAAAAACTTTACAAATTTTAACTCGTTAGAAACATTAATAATTTGTCGAACATCTCTTTCGATATATGTTTTCACATAAGAAGAGTAGTATCTTTGCCAATCAATTTTTTCATCTTGAAGTTGCGGCATACTTCCTCTATGAATCCAATACCACAAATCACTATAGCTTTTAATTTGTGATTTTCTTTCATTAAAATAGGTTTCATTTGGGATAAAAGGTTTATTAAATTCAATATGATGTATTTCACGAAATGATAATCCTTTTAATTCAACAATCGCCATTCGTCCAGCTAAGGTTTCACTTACCCCTTTCATCAGCTCAAAAGCTTGTGATCCAGTAAGTGCAAAACTTCCTTTTTGTTTATTCGTATCGACATACATTTTTAAATATCTAAATATACTAGGTGCATATTGGACTTCGTCAATGAACAAGGGTGGTTGATAGTTTTTTAAAAACAAATTTGTCTCTTCTACAGCCTGTGTCAATATAATTGGATCATCTAATGTAACATATTGAAAATTATCGCAAACATATTGTAGAAGTGTTGTTTTACCAACTTGTCTAGGTCCAGTAACTAATACAATTGAAAATTGTTCTAAACACTCTTTTATAGTTTCTTCCATATGTCTTTTAATATACATATTCTCTCTCCTTTCGGCTATTCTAAGATTCAATCATATTATAGCCGCTTTTTGAATTGTCCACAACTAAAAAAGAACAGACAATCTGTTCTCTTATAAAATCTTCTCTAATTTATCTCTTAATAAATAGATGTCTTTACTTGACATAAAGACGAAGTCTGCAGGAGCAAATTCTTTTAACTTTTCAGCTGAAGCATCATCTACATCTAATAAGATTGCGTTTGGACAACGATCCATTAAATCTTGAATTGTGACTGTGATCGTCTCATCTTCTCTAACGGCATTTTTAGGAAAATCCAGTAAACACACTTGATCCGCTGTATTTAAACTTGCCGCAAAGTCATCCAAGAAATATTGTAGACGTGAATAACGATCTGGTTTATATAACGCAACAATTTTCTTTTCTGGATATTTTTTACGAACTGCATCAATCATGTAACGAATAGCTGTTGGATGGTGTGCATAGTCATCCACTAATACACTATCCTTGACTTCATCAATCACAAACCGACGTGCAATTCCTTTATATTCTTTTAAGCCTTGTACAATCAAATCAGTCGGCATTCCAAGAACGTGGGCTAGTGCAAAACATCCTAAGGCATCCTGCATAAATGGATCTCCTACTTCATTCAATTCTACATGAGCTAAAATTTCACCATTGTGCTTACAATCAAAATGCATGCCAAATGGACCTTGTTCAATATTAACAGCCTGATAATCATTGCCATCTTCCATACCATATGTAGTAACTGGAACATTATATTGCATATTCTTTAAGTGTTTGTCATCTCCAAATATCACAATATGTTTTTTTACTTGGTTGGCAAAACTTTGGAATGCGGATACATAATCATCCATATCTTTATAATAGTCAACATGATCCATATCAATATTGGTGATAATCGCATAATCTGGATGATAAGCCAAGAAATGTCTTTGGAATTCACAAGATTCTAACACAAAATGATTTGCGTTTTCTGGCATGTATCCATGACCATCCCCAATTAGATAGGCACATTCATCCTGCAAAGAAAGAACATGTCCTAAAATACCTGTAGTTGTAGATTTTCCATGTGTACCTGCAACACAGATAGAACTATATGACTCTAATAAAATACCTAAATATTCATTATAATAATACGTTTTAACAGTCGGATTATCCATAGCCGCTTTTACTTCTGGATGAGAACTGTCAAAAGATAAACCAATGATAACTGTATCATTATCCTTAATATTTTCAGGATTGAATGAATAGATTGGAATATTACGAGCTCTTAATCCATCTTCTGTAAAAATATATTTATCGATATCACTACCTGTTACTTCCTTGTGTTCATCATGCAAGATGCATGCTAAGGCAGCCATACCTGTACCTTTGATTCCAATAAAATGATAAGCCATTTTATTCACCTTCTTTATCAAATAAAGACGTTTGTTGTGTCGTTTCTTTTTTTGGCTTTTCTAACATTTCAGAAAGATTCATATTCGCCTTTTTATCTTCTACCTTATATTCAGGAATCGATTTTGCAGGTTGCATACTAGGAAGGTATGTTCCATACATTGGCGATAAAATCTGTGAGAAATCTTCATCTTCTGGTTTTTGTAAAGAAATCGCATCATGTACTTTATCAAATTCTTTTTTATCATCCTCAACATTTCCAAAAATTGGAGAAATAACAGGTTGATAATCTAAATCTTCCGCAACACGACGTACCTTTACTGATTTATGACGATCATATTTATATGCTTTTTGTTTTGGCTTTGTTTCTTCTTGGGCAATTGAATCTACATCTAAACCTTTAAAAATTGTAGACTTCTTTTCTTTAGGCTGAATAATGGCCTTTTCGAAAATAGGAGAATCCATAAAGTTTTCAGGATTGTCTTCAATAGAACTTGCTGCTTGTGCTAAGACAGGCTCTGGTTGTACTACAGGTTCAACAACTTCTGGTTCTGGTTTTACTTCTTCTTCCTGTTTTGTAGGCTCTTCTACGACTTCTTCTTCATCCTCTTCAATATCTTCATTGAAGATTGCATGCATTAAATCCTTTAACATATTTCCTTCTCACTTTCTATTGTTTTATTAAGATATGTCTCTATCTCTTCTTTTGTTTTACGAAGTGTAGAAACAAATCTTGAAATTTCTTTTCCATCCTTGAAACAAATAAAGCTAGGAATTCCCATCACTTCATACTCAATCGCAATATCCATACATTGATCACGATTTAAAGAATAGAACTTAAGATTACTAAATTCTTCTTCAATTTCAGGCATAAATGGTTTGATATACATACAATCTGGACACCAAAATGCTGTAAACACCATAACTTGAATTCCTGATGTATCTAAAGCTTGAGTAAATTCTTCTTTATTTTTAATATCAATCATGCGAATATCTCCAAACACAACGATAGATTGGTTGTCCTAAAGAAATGAATTTTTGTTCATATTCTGTAATCGCATCTTCATCATGTTTATCACGACGATAATCTACACTGATTTCGACCATCTTAAATCCCGCATTTTGAAATTCAATCAAACTATATTCAAACAAACTTGAATTGTCTGTCTTCATTTGAATCTCGCCATTTCTAGATAAAATACGCTTATATTGATCTAAGAATGTAGCGCTGGACAAACGTCTTTTCGCATAACGTTTTTTAGGCCATGGATCTGAGAAATTTAAGTGAATCACATCCACTTCACGAGGTCCAAACCATTCGCCGATTGAACTTGCATCGTCTTGAATCAATTTAAGATGTTTATCTGCTGTATCCTCATCATATTTTTTTGCGGCAATACCCGCTGCACTTTCATTCTTTTCAATCGCAATAAATCCAGTATCCGGATACATTTTTGCCATATCTAAAGAATAATTTCCTTTTCCACAACCAATTTCAATATGCAAAGTATCTGTACCCATTAATTTTTTCCAGTTACCCGCTTGTTTAGATGGTTCTTTTACTAAACAATTTGCTGTAGGCAAATAATCTGTTGCCCACTTTACTTTACGCATTCTCATATTAACTACACAATGTCACGATCGCATCGGCATAAATGCAGATAGCCTGAAGTAAGTTATCTAATTTAATACCTTCATCACGTTGGTGACATCCTCCTACAAATGCATCAGTTTCAATCACTTCATTTGGAAGTTCAGGACCATAAGATACAAAGTTTTTAAATTTACGTGCATATGTTCCACCACCAATTGTGATAGGACATGAGAATGTATCGCCTGTATATTTTTGATAAACACTCATCAAGTCTTTAACTAAACGAGAATCTGGATCTACGAACAATGGTTTTGAATCTCCACGATTTTCAGCCTTAATATTTGAAGTTAAGCTTTCACAAGCTGCATCAAATTTAGCCATAATTTCATCACCATTTGTATCATTTGGATAACGAATATCAATTAAGATATCTGTTTTATTGTTTTCAATATTCACAATACCTGTATTCATTGTCAAGAATGACATATATAAACCATCTTTTTCAATGCCAACTGGTTTTCCCATCCAGTCTTTTAATAATGAATATAAGTCTTTTGATAGTTGATCATTATAAGCTTCACCAATAAAGTTTAATAATAAGACGGCTGCATTTATACCATTATATGGCATAGCTGCATGCGCAAAGGCACCATCAATATGTAGTGTAACTCCTTCTTCACTTCTTTTAATAGATCCTTTGACACCTTGAGTTGCACAATAGAATTTAAATAAATCTTCCTGTTGATAACTCATCACATCCACTGTAACATCGGCTTTACCAATAACGATATTTGGACGGCTTCCCGCATGAAACTTTTTGATTACGGTTTCATCTGAACTAACTAAACCAACATGTAAGCCACCCTTTTCACCATAAATTACTGGGAAGTTTGCATCTGGTACAAATCCCATTTGAGGAACTTCGGCATGATCCACATAATAATTCATACATTCCATACCTGATTCTTCATCACATCCTGTAATCAACATTACTCTTTTTTTCAAAGGGATGTTTAGATCACGAATCATTTTTAATGCATAATAACCAGCTAGTGCAGGACCTTTATCATCCATGACACCACGGCCAAAGATATATCCATTTTCTAAAGTCACTTTTAAAGGATCTTTCGTCCATCCTTCTCCTAGTGGCACAATGTCCAAGTGTCCTAAAACACCAAATGTTTCTTCACCTTGACCATATTCCACAACACCTGCATATCCATCAACGTCTTTAGCTTCAAAACCATCACGTTTAGCCATATCTAACATTGCATCTAATACGTCACGACAATTTTTTCCAAAAGGTGCATTTTCAGCTCTTGTCGATTCATCACGAACACTTTCATACGATACAAGTGTATTTAAGTCTTTTAAGAAATCATCTTTATATTTAAGTACTTCTGTATTAAAATCCATAATTTTCACCTCTACCCAACTATTTTACCACATAGTCAAGAAAAAAGAACTCGTTTTTAACGAGTTCCTTACTTTTACGCTTCCGTTTTTTCATCTTCTGTTTTTGGCTTTGGAAGTAAAGCTTTTGCGCTTACATTGATACGGCCTTTATTATCGATTTCTGTAACCTTAACATCGATAATATCACCAAGTTTTAATACATCTTCTACTTTTTCTACACGGTGATGAGAAATTTTAGAGATGTGTAGTAAACCGTCTGTGTTACCAAATAAGTTCACAAAAGCACCAAATTTTTCTAAACGAACAACTTTAGCAGCATATACATCGCCAACTTTAGCTACACGAACAATGTCACTGATCATTTGTTTTGCTTTTTCGATTGTATCGTAATCATTATGATAGATCACAACTTTTCCATCATCATCAATATCAATTTTTACATTGTCACATTGAGCAATGATTTCATTAATCATCTTTCCACCAGGTCCGATGACATCCTTGATTTTGTCTGGATCAATATTCATCATCGCAATCTTAGGTGCATATGGACTCAATTGTTTTCTTGGCTCAGAAATACACGCCAACATATTGTCTAAGATTTCTAGACGAGCTTTATGAGCTTGTGCTAAAGCTTCTTCAAAGATATTTTTTGTGATACCTGTTACTTTAATATCCATCTGTAAAGCTGTGATACCATTTGTAGTTCCGGCAACCTTAAAGTCCATATCTCCAAAGTGGTCTTCCATACCTTGGATATCTGTTAATACAGTATATTTTCCTGAATCATCATCCATGATCAATCCCATCGCAATACCAGCTACTGGAGCTTTGATTGGAACACCAGCTGCCATTAAAGACATTGTTCCTGCACAAATACTTGCTTGAGAACTTGAACCGTTACTTTCCATAACATCTGCCACAGTACGAATTGTATAAGGGAATTCATCAACACTTGGCAATACTTGAGCCAACGCTCTTTCACCTAAAGCACCATGACCAATTTCACGACGTCCTGGATTTCCCATACGTCCTGTTTCCCCAACGCAATATGGTGGGAAGTTATAGTGGTGCATGAAGCGTTTTGATTCTACAACTGTTAAGTCATCAATAATTTGGTTATCATTTAATGCACCTAAAGTAGTTGTTGATAATACCTGTGTTTCTCCACGAGTAAATAAAGCAGAACCATGGACACGAGGAAGTAAATCTACTTGTGAGTTCAATGGACGGATTTCATCGATTTGACGACCATCTGGACGTACTTTATCTTCGATGATCAAACGACGTACTTCGTCAGCTTCAATACCACGACAGATTTCACGAGCTTGTTTAACCGCATTGTTTTGATCTTTTTCAGATGCATATTCTTTGTTTGCAATCATTTCAGCAGCTTCATCTGTTAAATCATCAATTTTTCCATAACGTTCCAATTTTTCTTTAATTGAAACAGCTGCACGAATTTGTGCTTCAAAGTTTGCGCGAACTTCGCTATCGATTGTTTCATCAACTGCATACAATTCGATTTCACGTTTTTCTTTACCGCAAGCTGCAACGATTTCTTCTTGGAATGCACATAATTTTTTGATTTGTTCATGTCCAAACATCAATGCCGCAAGCATATCTTCTTCGCTAACTTCTTTAGCCCCTGCTTCAACCATGTTTAATGCTTGTGCAGTACCAGCTACAGTTAAATCGATGTCACTTTCTTCCATTTGAGCAACTGTAGGGTTGGCAACCAATTCTCCATTGATACGTCCAACTTTACAACCAGCAATTGGTCCATTGAATGGAATGTCTGAAATACATAATGCCAATGAAGCACCAAACATAGCTGCCATTTCAGGACTTGCATCTTGATCCACACTTAATACTGTGTTGACAACTTGTACTTCATTACGGAATCCTTCCGCAAATAATGGACGGATTGGACGGTCGATCATACGAGCTGTTAATGTCGCATGTTCGCTTGGTCTTCCTTCACGACGTAAAAATCCTCCTGGAATCTTTCCAACAGAATATAACTTTTCTTCAAAACTTACTGTTAAAGGGAAAAAGTCAATCCCTTCTTTTGCCTGGTTCGATGCGCATGCAGTTGATAAAGTAACTGTATCTCCATAACGAATAATTACAGCACCATCTGCTTGTTTTGCGATTTCCCCAGTTTCTACTGTGATCCCCCGACCACAAAAATCTAAATGAAACTCTTGTTTCGCCATTTTTTCACCTCAATCATACTTTTATATTCTATCAAATAAATGCTTAAAAAAAAAGTAATCTTTTCGATTACTTTCTTAAACCTAATTTAGCGATCAATGCTTTGTAACGATCTAAATCTTTACCCTTCAAGTAAGCTAACAATTTTTTACGACGTCCTACTTTTTTCATCAATCCACGTTGTGAATGGAAATCGTGTTTGTGTTCTTTGAAGTGTTCAGTTAAACGGTTGATTTCTTCTGTCAATACAGCGATTTGAACTTCAGGAGAACCTGTGTCACCTTCGTGTACTGCATACTTTTGCATAATTGCTTGTTTTTCAGATTTTAATAACATTTTTCTTCCTCCATTTTATATTAGTCCTTTTCTACCGAGCGAAAGGTTGGAAGTTTCCAAACTCTCAGTACAAAAGCTATTAAACTATATCATTCAATCAACATAAAATCAACTAGAATCGTATTTAATATTTCAAGTCCTGCATCATTTAAAAAGATACATTCCCCATCAAAACAAAAATACGCACGATACTTATCCAATACACTTGCGTAGTGTACTTTAAAATCATTCTGATATTTCAAATTCCATTCTTCCATATTCAATCCAAACTTTGTACGCAAAGCCATCATGATCGCATCCATAGCTCGTTCAGATAATGTTTCATTGATATAGGAAGGACAAGGACCCAAAGAACAATACTTCTTTAAGCTTGATGTATTATCATATCGAATTCCATTAATTCTTCCACTTGCACCACATCCAAAACCATAGAAGTCTTTATCTTGCCAATAAGCTAGATTGTGCTTGGAATAATGACCAGGCTTACAAAAACTTGATATTTCATAATGAATGTAGCCAGCTGCTTCCAAAGTTTTTGTAATATATTCAAACATATCGGCTTCTAGATCACTATCACAAGGTTCTACCCCTGTCTTTCCAAACACAGAATTTTCTTCAATCTGCAAAGAATAAATAGATAAGTGTGGTATATCTAAACTTAAAAATGTGGAAATATCTTTTTTCACATTTTCCATTGTTTGATTTGGAAGTCCAAAAATCAAATCAATCGAAAAAGTCGATAAAGAACTTTTCTGAATCCTTTCAATCACAGAGATTGCCTGACTAGCTGTATGTTTTCTATGACAAACTTCTAATAGATCATCATTAAAGCTTTGTACACCCAAACTAATACGATTAACACCTGAGTCAACATAAGATTTTAATTTATCTTCATCTAAAGATTCAGGATTGCATTCTACCGTGAATTCATCAATATCTTTAGGAAAACAATTTCGTATCGAAGCAAAGTCAGAAATACTTAATAAACTTGGGGTTCCCCCACCAAAATAAAGAGTATGAAGATTTGTAATCTTATACCCTTGAATTTCTTGTATTAACTTTTCTTTCCAATTTGAAAAAAATTGTTCATTTTTTTGAATACGAACAAAGTCGCAATACGCACATATGGAATCACAAAATGGAATATGTACATAACATGAAGGTACCATTAGTCGTCATCCATACTTAAAACGGCCATGAAGGCTTCTTGAGGAATCTCTACAGATCCAACCATCTTCATACGTTTCTTTCCTTCTTTTTGTTTCTCCAACAATTTCTTTTTACGCGAAATATCTCCACCATAACATTTTGCCAAAACATTTTTACGCAATGCCTTAATATTTGTACGCGCAATGATCTTACCACCAATGGCTGCCTGCACTGGAATTTCAAATTGTTGTTTTGGAATCAAATCTTTTAATTTAATGGCCATCGCATTACCACGATTGTACGCAAAATCTCTAAAGACAATTGTTGATAAAGCATCGACAATCTGTCCATTTAGTAAGATATCCATCTTCACCAATGAACTTGTACGATATCCACTAAATTCATAGTCAAAGCTTGCATATCCTTTTGTACAAGATTTCATCTTATCAAAGAAATCATAAATAATTTCACTCAATGGCATTTGATAAACCATCATCATACGAACATCATCTAACACTTGAAGATCTACATATTCTCCACGTTTTTTCTGACAAAGATCCATCATAGGACCCACATATTCTTTTGGTACCATAATGTCACACTTAACATATGGTTCCTCAATATGATCCACTTTTTGAGGTTCAGGTAAAGCCGATGGGTTATCGATTTCTTCCATTGTACCATCCGTTTTATAAACATGATAAATTACCGAAGGACTTGTTGCGATAAGACTTAGATTGTATTCACGCTC
The DNA here is from genome assembly GCA_900547815.1 of uncultured Solobacterium sp. Classification (GTDB taxonomy): domain Bacteria; phylum Bacillota_I; class Bacilli_A; order Erysipelotrichales; family Erysipelotrichaceae; genus Holdemanella. Next base: position 4,874 of record URHY01000003.1, on the reverse strand, counting down.
TAAACGCTCTTCGACAACATCCATATGTAATAAGCCTAAGAATCCACAACGGAATCCAAATCCTAAGGCTTGCGAAGTTTCTGGTTCAAAATGTAAAGCTGCATCATTTAATTTTAATTTGGATAAAGCTTCCTTTAAATCATCATAACGCGCATTATCCACTGGATATAAACCACAATATACCATTGGATGCATTTCACGATATCCAGATAATGGTTCACTTGCAGGATTAGATGCCACTGTAATCGTATCACCAACACGAACATCTTCGATATTTTTAATGGCTGCACTTACCCATCCTACATCACCACAATTTAATTGGTCTTCTACCACTTCTTTTGGAGTACGAACCCCGACTTCTGTAACTTCATATTCTGCACCTGTAGCCATAAAGCGAATCTTATCTTTAGGTTTGATTGTTCCATTCTTTACAGATACAAAGGCAATGATTCCACGATATGAATCATAGAAAGAGTCAAAGACTAAAGCTTGTGTAGGTGCATCTTTATCACCTTTTGGACTTGGAAGTTTATGTACGATTTCTTCAAGTACCTTATCGACATTTAATCCAGATTTCGCACTTATTTCTACCGCCTCGCTACAATCCAAACCAATTAAGTCTTCAATTTCTTTTTTAACCACTTCTGGTTGTGCACTAGGAAGATCCACCTTATTTAATACAGGTAAGATTTCCAAATCATTTTCGATGGCTAAGTATACATTTGCCAAAGTCTGTGCCTGAACACCCTGTGCTGCATCGACGACTAGAATGGCTCCATCACATGCAGCAAGAGATCGAGACACTTCATATGTAAAGTCGACATGGCCTGGTGTATCAATAAGATGGAACAAGTAGTCTTGTCCATCTTTGGCATGATATACAAGTTGTACGGCATTTAATTTAATTGTAATTCCACGCTCTCTTTCTAGATCCATTGAATCTAGAATCTGATCTTTCATTTCACGTTTTTCAACCGTATCCGTAAGTTCTAAGATACGATCGGCTAACGTACTTTTTCCATGGTCAATATGTGCAATGATACAAAAATTACGAATATTCTTTTGATCCATATACTTCCCCCTACTCTACAATATTTCCTACTAAGTTTCGTCCTTGTCCATTAAAGAAGCTCGTACAATCCATGACTGGCTTTCCTTCCATTTGACAAGTTTCAATCACAAGCGTACCTGAATGTAACCCAATGCCAAGTTTGTTCTTGCCAATCTTAATAAGAAGTCCAAACTCATTTTGTTCATTTAAATAACTTGCCTTTAAGATTTTAAATTTCTTTCCTTTTAAGAATACATAAGCTCCTGGTGCATCTGAAAAAGCACGAATCTGATTTAATATATGTTCATCATCCTGATTTAAATCAATATGCTCTTCTTCTTTCGATAAAACTGGTGAGAAGATAACCTTGCTTTCATCCTGCTCTACATATACTGCCTTACCTGAACAGATTTCTTCAAAGTGATCTAGTAATAATTCTCCAGCACAAATACCCATCTTATCAAATAAAGATGTTGAGTTATCACTCGGTAAAATTTCAATTTCTTTTTGTGCAAGAACTGGCCCTGCATCCATTTTAGGTGCCATCTTCATCAATGACATACCACTGACTTTATCGCCATTCCAAATAGCTCTTTGAATAGGCGCTCCCCCTCTATACTTAGGAAGTAAAGATCCATGAAGATTGACACAACCATATTGAGGTAAGTTCAATACTTCTTTAGGTACAATTTGTCCATAAGCACAAGTTACAATTAAATCGGGAGCAAAATCAACAATTACTTGATAATCCAATTTAATCTTCACAGGCTGAAATACAGGAATATCATATTCTAAAGCTACTTCTTTCACTTCAGAATAAACAACTTGGTGTTTTCTACCCTTTTTCTTATCCGGCTGCGTTACCACTAAGCCAACATGTATATCATTTTCTAACATTGTTTTTAATACGACACTAGCAATTTTGGGTGTTCCCATAAAAATAATGCGTCTATTTTCCATATATATCACTCCAATACTAAAGTATTATAGCGTATTTTTTTGAAGTTGTGTTGCATTAAATCTAGAAATTTGCTATAATCCATTTGCAAATTTATGTCAGGAGGTGCACTTCATGCCACAGATTAAATCTCAAAAGAAACGTGTTAAAACAAATAACAAGGCTCACAAATTAGTCGTATCTAAAAAATCAGCATTGAAATCAAGTATTAAAGTTGTATTAGCAGCTGTTGATGCTAAAGATAAAGAAGCTGCTGTAGCAGCTTACAACGACTGCTGTTCTAAATTAGACAAAGCCGTAGCTAAAGGTATTCACCACAAAAACTACGCTAGCCGTCAAAAAACACGTTTAGCAAAAGCTATTAACGAAATCGCGTAATGAAGGATTAAGAAGTCATATGACTTCTTTTTTATTACCACCTTTTTATTTCCAATCAAAATTTAATATTGTATACATTCATATTAAAAGAATATTTATAATGACAATGTGTAGACATTGTACATTTTTATGAGTATAATTTATTTAGATGGAGGTATGTTATATGTCTACAACAAACTTAAATATTAGAATAGATAAATCTATTAAAAATCAAGCTGAAGAAATTTTTAACGAACTTGGTTTAAACATGACAACTGCAGTTAATATGTTTTTAAGAACCACCATTAGAGAACATGGTATACCGTTCGAGTTAAAGTTAGATATACCCAACAAAACCACAATTGAAGCCATTGAAGAAGGAAAAAAAATGATGTCTGATCCGACAACACCAAAATATTCCAGCATTGATGAGCTTAAAGCGGCATTATATTTATGAAATATAGCATAGAATTTACAACTCGTTTTAAAAAAGATTTAAAACTTGCAAAAAAGCAAAACAAAAATCTTGATAAAATGTTTGAAGTTATTGAAATTTTAGCTAATGGCGGTAAACTAGACGCCAAGTATCGAGATCATGATTTAAGTGGAAATTTTAAAGGTACACGTGAATGCCATATAGAACCTGATTGGCTACTCATATATGAAATCAAAGAAGACATACTCGTATTAATGCTTTCTCGAACAGGTACACATTCCGACTTATTTTAATAATAAAATCTCTATTTGTATTCACGCATAATTAGAATCAAAGAATCCAAATACATTTAGATTGGTTCTCCTTGTTCGGAGGGCCTTTTTGTTTGTCAAATATCAAAAGGTGGAGTCTCACTAATTGAGTATTCCACCTTTTCATAAGTATTACTAAAAAATCAAATCTGGTAAGTTTTTCTGTCGGTTGTCGACAATAATTAGACATGAATGTTTACCGTCTCTCATCCGACCACAACTTTTATAGATGCTTACCACATCTAAAGGTATTGCTACCTTCAATAGAATTATACCAATAATTACCCGAAAATCAATCAATGCATTCTCAAAAAAAATATCACACCTAACGTCCAAAACAGTAAACAAAATGATAATATATTTTTCTCATATTCAAATGTAAAACCCAACTCACAACAGAGTCATTTGAAAATAGATTTGATTTTATTTCAATTCTTTGATTCAATAATATCTCTTTCATTGCCTGAATACACTTGATCAAGCATGTTTTATCCGCATTATTTGGTCCATATATTGCCGTTGTCTTATTTGTTGGATCCAATGAAAATACAAAACAATTCTTAACGCTCAATTCAATAATCATAATAAGTTACTTTTGTCTTTCATTAAATCACCTTAATCGACACTATGAACATCTAAAATAAAAATGAACAAGGCTATCCCTTGTTCATCATTAAGTTTAGACAGAAGTATTCAAAGCCATCATCCTTATCGATCTTACCCATTTTCATTTGTTGATCAAAGTCAGCAAGTAGGGATAAGTTATAAAGTAAGGTTTCGCTTGAAAAGCGCATAGCCTTCTGCATATTGAGTTTTACACGATATGGATTGGCCTTTAGTTCTTGAGCAATTGTAGCTTGTGCCTTGCCTTCATCCATTAATACGCGTACTTGAAATAAAAAACGAATTTGACTAGCTAGTAGTGCAACAATGGCTACTGGTTCTATATTCAGTTTTCTAAAGTTACGATAGTAAGCTAATAATAAGATTCCATTTTGACTAAAGAAAGCATCCACCATTTTAAAGATGTTATTCATAGGTTCTACGACAAGTAAATTTTGTACATCTTCAAACGTTGGATTTTTTGAATAAATGGAAATCTTTTCGATTTCATTTTGAATACACATAGGATCCAATCCCATTCTTGATGTCATCCAATCTAATGTTTTAAAATCCACCTTTACGCCAAATTCTTTTAATTTATCTTGCACATAAAATTTTTGTGACTTGTCATCCAAAGCTAAACAAGAATATAGTGTTGCACAATTACAGATTTCTTTAACCTTTTTCTTTCTCGTATCCAATTTATCATTTGGACAAATTAGAACTAAAATCATTTCTGTATCTTTTCTTAAAAGGAAAGGATCTACTTCATAATTTGTCGTATTCTTACTCGATAAGAAAGTGCAATTATTGACAATGATCATCTTGTCATCATCAAAGATCGAATAGGCATCTAGATCTTGTAAGACATTTGAAATCTCATCTGTTTGTGCATCATATACATTTACATTTTCTTGAATAGAATGTTTTTTTTTAATGGCCTCTAACTTCATTGAAACCATGCTTTTGTCTTTTCCATATAAAATATAAATCATGACCTTATTATACCAAACAATCCATCGTTTGTGACAATAAAAGCAAAGTCACGCAAAGAATAAATCGCAATACTGCCACTATTATTTGTACAAAACGCATGTATATATCCTTAACTTTGTAAAAAATGTATAACTACAATTGAATTTTTAAATGAATAGTTGA
>URHY01000002.1 GCA_900547815.1 uncultured Solobacterium sp. | reverse complement strand
GGGAATAATAATACTTCACGAATTGTTCTTTGATCAGTCAACAACATTACGAAACGATCAATTCCAAGTCCTACACCACCAGTTGGAGGAAGACCATATTCCAATGCTTCTACATAATCTGTATCCACTTCGTTGGCTTCATCATCACCTAATTCACGAAGTTCTAATTGTTTTTCGAAACGTTCTCTTTGATCAATTGGATCATTTAATTCAGAGAATGCGTTCGCATATTCGTGTCCACAAATGAACAATTCATAACGATCCGCAAATCTAGGATCCTTCTTATTCTTTTTAGCTAATGGAGAAATTGATGTTGGATGACCATATACAAATGTTGGTTGTACAATTGTTTCTTCAACATATTTTTCGAAGAATAAGTTGATGATGTGTCCAACTGTATTATGGATCTTTTCAACTTCAATATCATGTTCCTCAGCCAATTTAACAGCTTCTTCATAACTCATATCTTGCCAGAAATCTACACCACAAGCTTCTTTGATCGCATCAACCATGTGAATACGTTTAAAAGGAGCCTTTAATGATAATTGAGTTCCTTGATAAGTAATATCTGTAGTACCCAATACTTCATTAGCTACTGAATCAAACAATCCTTCAATCAAGTCCATCATTCCGTGTAAATCACTATAGGCAACATAAGCTTCAACGGTAGTAAATTCAGGATTATGCATCGCATCCATACCTTCATTACGGAATAAACGACCAATTTCATAAACACCTTCTAAACCACCAACGATCAAACGCTTTAATGGTAATTCAGTCGCAATACGCAAATAGAAATCCATATTTAATGTGTTGTGGTGCGTTACGAAAGGTCTAGCACTTGCACCACCTAAGATTGGTTGCATAACTGGAGTTTCAACTTCCACTAAACCTTGACCATCCAAATAATGTTGGATTGCACGAATAATTTTTGGTCTTGTTAGTGCAATATGCTTAGCTTCTGGATTCATGATCAAGTCTACATAACGACGACGGAAACGCTCTTCAACATCTGTTAAACCATGGAATTTTTCTGGTAAAGGACGAAGTGATTTTGAAAGGTGTGTATAATTTTTAGCACGAACAGATAATTGTCCATGATCTGTCTTCATGACAGTACCTTCAATACCTACGATATCTCCAATATCATTTTTCTTGAAGATTTCATATTGATCATCACCGATTTCATCTTTACGAACATAAATCTGAATTTGACCTTCACGATCCTGGATATTCATAAAACCAGCCTTACCCTGACGACGCTTCGTCATGATACGACCTGCAATTTTAACAGTTACTTGTAATTCATCTAATTCTTCTTTTGTCTTGTCTTCATAAGATGATTTGATAATACCCGAATTTGAAGTACGATCATAACGAGATCCAAATGGATCAATACCCATGTCGATCAAATCTTGCATCTTTTGACGACGAACTTGTTCTTGTTGCGTTAACTTTTCCATTGTTTTCTCCTTTTTCTTTTATCCATAAAAAAAGGCACTTGCCACAAAGGGACGAAGTGCTCGTGTTACCACCCTAATTTACCAAACAAATCACTTTGTCCAGCCTTAGTCACTGTCTATAAACAGCGCTTCCTTTAATGCAGGAAATACAAATAGCTCCAAGTCTTTATTCCCAATTAGTCCTACGCTTTTTTTCACCAACCAAAAGCTCTCTAAAGTATTTCTAAAAGGTACTCGCCCTCTTCATTGCCTTTTTATACGCTTTTATCCTACTAGACAATACACAATTTGTCAATTTAAGATTTATCCATATATCGAATATTTAATTCTTTAATACTGTTTTTAAATAAAATATCGATCTTGGCATAATATGTTTCTACATCCGGTTCAAAATTATGCAAAATCCAATACTTTAAAAAGTATAATAAATCATTCGCATAATAATCCACTAAAAAATCTATTGTGAATCTTGAATCCATCCTACTCACATCTAAATAAGAAAATACATTTCTAAATATTTCTTTAAACACATTACTCATTAAATCTTCAAAACCATTCTGCCCTGTAATTCTATAACAAGACTTAAAGAAATCACGATCATCACTTACAGTCTGAAAGATATGTTTTATAATTTGAGGATTTGATTCATGCTCAATCCCTTTATAAAACATACGATGAATCAAATATTCCAATGCCTCATACTTATCCATAAAATGATTATAGAAAGTTCCACGAATAACGCCTGTTTTATCGCAAATCTGTTTGATTGTGATCTTTTCGAAAGGCTTTTGTTGCATCAAAATATACAATCCCTCACTCAGAAGATCTTTCATTGTCACCTTTTCATTAAATGTCATGAAATCACCTCTACAATCGAATTAATTTAAAAATTAATGATAAGCTCATAAATAAGTATACGACTCCGCAAAGAAAATAATAAGCCTTTTGATATCCGGCCCCATTATAATATCCAATATAAAAATGAATCATATAGCCAGCAAGTACAATTAAAAATAAGACTAAAGACTCCATCAAATAAGGAAGATTCATATAATAACAGCCAACTCCAACAAAGAAACAGTCGAGTCCTCCAATAAGAGCCAATTTAATAATTTGTTTTGTATCAAACTCTTGTAGTCTTTCCACAAACTTTCCACGCTTAAAACTATAAATGACCATTCCATTTCCAAGAATCAAAAAGACAAATATCGCAACATATTTATTCAATATTGCCAATGGACGTCCAAAAATATGTGTGGACATTCCATGTCCTAATAAAAACATACCCGAACTGCATAGCGCAAAAATCAATCCATAAACCAATGCTTTTGAAAAGCGAATATTACGAATTGAAGCCCCCTGTTCTAGTGCACATACAAATACATCTAAACTCAGACAAATACTCAAAATCCCAAATATCAACATAACAATCCACCCTCACTTACTTTATTGTATACGAACTTGGATTATTTTAAAAATCACGATGAACATATTTCAATAAATGTATTTCTGAACTACAATAAAGCTATGAAAAACATCATTGACTACATCAAAGAATACGGAAATTTAACCCTTGAAGAATACCCATTTAATAATGTGGACTCTTTGATTCTCTCACAAATTTCCTATATTAAATTTGAAAACTCAAGCATTGATATCGAATCCGAAATCCATTTATTAAATGATTTTGAAAATGAAATTGATACTTTATGCATGGATACCCGAGTACCTGAATTAAACGAAGAATTATTTCTTCAATTCATACACTCCCTTCGCTATGAAGCCATTACCATTTCTCATCTACAAACTAATTTTGACAAAGATAATGAAAAACAATTCTGTGCTATGACTTTTCATTTACCCAACCAAATAGATTACATTGCCTTTCGCGGTACAGACGCTAGTTTTGTAGGATGGAAAGAAGACTTCAATCTATGTTTTCAAGAAAATATTCCAAGTCAAATTTCTGCCTTAAACTATGTGAATAATTATAAGACAAAACACAAACTCATCTTAGGAGGACACTCCAAAGGAGCAAATCTTGCCCTATATGCAGGCATACATACACATAATCCAATTTATTGTATATACAACCATGATGGGCCTGGATTTCTTACACCTTATCAAACGGATAAGAAAGTATTTAAGACCATACCACAATCGAGTATTATTGGACTCTTACTTGAAGAAACAAATAATTATCAAATCATTCAAAGTGATGCCATATCCATCCTTCAACACGATCCATTTACGTGGTGCGTTGAAAACGGTGATTTTATTTATCTTAAACAAAATGATCAACTATCCAAACATACACAATCCACACTATCCAATTGGCTTAAATCCATTGATGTCAATACCCGCAAACAAGTCATTGATACCATTTATTCTGTCTTTTCAGATTATGAAAATCCAAAGGATTTAAGGAAGAATATCGATATGGTTGAGATGATCAAATCCATTCAAAATATGGATAGTCAAACGAAGAAAATGATTAGTGAAACGATTCAAGTCTTATTCAAATGCATCCAAAATGAAATCAAGCGAGGATTCTAAATTCCTCGCTTAAATAATATATAACTATAGATACACGGAATAATAGTCGCTACAAGAATCACAACAATTCCCATTGTCATATAGCCAAGTAATCCAAGTACTATATATAAGATTCCAGCTATCACCATACAATAGCCACCCACACGATTTGACAACACCCAGTTTTCATCACTATTCAATGCCCACGATGTTTTAATTCCAACTGCATAATTCCGTTTTACTTTTGGCAAATAATTTCCTAATACAATTAGTAATACACCCACTAGAATATTCATCACAAAACTAACATCAAAAGAATAGCCCAAACCAAAATAAATGATTGTCATATCGATAATGATACAGATGACTGGACAAATCATAAATAAAATATTCATCATAAAATCTGGAATATTATTTCGCTTTGGATCTTTTACACTCACAAAACAAGTAAATACATGAATTGCCAAACACAAAAATAACATGCCAAATAACCCCATAAACTTAGGCATTGTACCATCGACTTGTCCATTTACATCAAAATGTGTTGGCACAACATCTGGAAGTTGATTATAGAAAACTAGATTCAATACTAAAGGAATCACAAACAAAGCTAAACTAAACATAAACCATTTATTCTTCAACATCTTCATTCCCTCCAATAAAAGATTTAAAATAACACAACATCTCCTCAAAAACAGATGCGTTAATTTGATAAAAGATAAAATTTTTATCCTTCTCTTCACAAATCAAACCTGCATCCTTTAATAAGGATAAATGATAAGAAACAGTAGCCTGGCTCATATCAAAATGACTTGCGATATCTCCAGCTGACATTTTGCCTTTCTTTAATAAATTCAATATGTCTCTTCGTACTGGCGCACCTAGCGCTTTAAATGTTTTTTCAAACAAAATATCACCACCTATTTAGAAATATTTCTAAATAGATTATATACCTTTTAAATATTATTTCAATACTATTTAGAAATTTTTCTAAATAGTTAATAAAAAGAATCAGGAAGATTATTCTCCCTGATACGATGTATATTTTTGATATTCCTTTGTCGTTTCTTCATCAAAACAATACAAACTGATTTTCATTGTATAATCACTATTCGCATCCAACCAATCCGCAATTGTCTTTAATACTAATGGCACTGCCTTTTCTACTGGATAGCCATAAACGCCACATGAAATAGCTGGAAAAGCGATTGTATGAATATCATACTTACGAGCTAAACTCAAACTATTCCAATAACAATCCCTCAACATATGCTCATCTTCATGTTTACCAGAATACACCGGACCCACAGTATGAATTACATACTTTACCTTTAAATCATACCCTTTAGTAATTTTGGCCTGACCTGTATGACAACCATTTAATAATTTACATTCTTCAAGTAACATGGGACCAGCCGCTCTATGAATAGCACCATCTACACCGCCGCCACCCAAAAGCGATTCATTCGCTGCATTGACAATACAATCTCCATCAAAAGTAGTAATATCTCCTTTAACTACTTTGATTTCACTCTCTAAATTCTTATTGTCTAAAATCATTTCAATTAAAACCTTTGGTAAAAAATACGAATCTTTCCAAGGATTTAATACAACTCCACTTACACCTTGTGTATCATGCACCATATGGAGTACATCCATCACACTTTGATTTAATGTTTCTGTAGCCTGACCCAAATCCACTTGATTCTGAGTGGTAAAGGCTACAAATACATCTTGACCATCATCTAAAGATAATCTTCGATAGACCTTTTCACCATTTGCATCGCCAACAGGAATAATAAATTGTTTTTCTTCTTTTGCCAGTTTACGAATATGCGAAAGAACCTCCATATTCTTTTCACGAGTCCCGTCTTGATATAATTCTTGAATCAATGTTTCTAATTTTTCCATACCTATTTCCTTACTACAAATGTCAAACTAAAAGGAAAAGCTCCAATCACATCTTGATAAATAGAGTCATCAATAAAGAACCCCTCTTTCATTGCACTTTCCTTTAATAGTGAATCTAACGAAATAAATTCTTCTTCGCTAATTTTAAAATCATTAAAACAATATCCATCATTGAAACGCTGATAGTTAAATACTTCATCCATTAAATCCCAAGTACTTACTTCGCTACCATCTTCTAATGTATCCATATAATTTAATAATTCATTTACGATTTCTTGTTGTCTTTCTTGTACCATAAAAATCACCTACACTTATTCTAACACAAAATGAAAAAGAGGCATGGCCTCTTAATCAATTTCTAAATATTCTTTGATTCTTTGAATCTGATTCAAGCCATCCAAATATCCCATGTAATAAAGATCGGCGAGTTTATCCACATCCCTCTCTACACGCGATACATTCACAGGCTTGCTTGGGGCAATCGTAAAGATTCTACCTTCATTTTCAAGTCTTGCTAATTCATCACACTGTTTATTGTAGTCACTATTCATTGATTCTAGTTTCTGTTCTAAAGCTGGATAGCCTGCATACAATCTTTTCGTCATTTTTTGAACCAAAGGATTTACTTCACTTTTACGATACTCTCTTTGACGTGTACGAACGACAATAATCTTTTCAAAATCATGATCCAACGCCCATTGATACGCTATCTTATCACTGCAGCCACCATCTAAATATAAACCATCTTCAATTTCAACCATCTTTGAAACATAAGGCATGGTTGCACTGGCTTGTACGGCTTTAAAAATATCTTGCGTTTTATTCTTACTAAAATATTCGGGTCTTCCCGTTTTACAATTCGTACATACCGCAATAAAATCACGCGTTGGATTCATAAAACGAGGCGTATTTAATGGATCAAAATATTGAGTTCCTTTCATCAAAAAATCAAATCCAATGATTCCTTTGTTGTTTTTAAAAGCTTCTAAACCAACATATCGAGAATCATGACGATACCCTAAATTAATTCTAGCACTACGACCAATTTGACCAGCCACATAGTTAAATCCGTTTAGTGCCCCTGCACTTGTACCTACTGTACACTGCATATTGATTTCAAACTGCATCAAAGCATCTAATACTCCTGATGTATATAATCCTCGAAAGGCACCTCCTTCAAGGACAATACACCCAGGAACAATTTTATTTGAAGTATTTCCATTTGGAAGTTTGGATATTCCCGAAAAACGCTTATTATTCTTCTTCATAACATCCCTCCTTCTTAGCTGAAAATTTTATACTCATTTTTTTAATTTGTCTACTTCTTTTGTTCATTCCAAAGTTTGTCAGCCATTGGCTTCCAATTTTTTGCATATGGAACTGTCTTTTCTAATAAGTGATCTACATCTTCTGGTGATTCATAATCTGTATTAACTGCTTTACTTTGTTTCACCAATTCTTGAATGCGACCTGCATTTTCAAGCATCGGACAAGGTCTTAACATATTTTCATTAAATGGTTGATTATCATGATAAGCCTGGAATAAAGGAGATCTAAGTGCATCGAGTAATGTCGTGTCATGAATATTACAGTTTGAATAATGAATAAATACACATGGTTCTACATCCCCTTTGGCATTGATATGAAGATATCTTCTTCCTCCGGCAATACATCCACCAACATATTGCGCATCATTTTGGAAATCCATAGTGAAAATTGGTTTTTCACTTCTGAACTTACGAATCTGATGATAAACATACGCTCTTTGTTCTGGCGTTGGAAGTAATTCTTTAACAGCCCCATTGCCTACTGGCATATAGTGGAAGAACCAGCAGAATAAAGCACCTGAATCAATCATTAAATCAAAGAATTCATCACTTGCGATATCTTTATAGTTTGCACTTGTATAACAAGTACTAATTCCAAAAGGCAATTTGTGTTTCTTTAATAATTCCATGGCACGTTTTACAGAATTGTAACAACCTTCACCACGTCTAGAATCATTCGCTGTTTCAAAGCCTTCCAAACTAATGGCTGGCACAAAGTTTTTCACACGCAACATATCCTGACAGAACTCTTCATCAATCAAAGTACCATTTGTGAAAGATAAGAAAGCACAGTCTGGGTGCATTTCACAAATTTTAATAACATCTTTTTTACGTGTTAAAGGTTCTCCACCCGTATAAATATACATGTAAGTTCCTAATTCTTTTCCTTGACGAATAATTGAATCAATATCATCCAAAGACAAATTTAATTGATGACCATATTCAGCAGCCCAACAACCTGTACAATGTAAATTACATGCAGATGTTGGATCTAATAATACAGCCCATGGAATATTACAATTGTATTTTTCTGACAATTCCTCTTGTTTTGTACTACCATTTAGTGTTGCATTAAAAATAAAGTTTTTAAATACAGCCTGACGAACGCCTGCATCCAAATCATACAACTTTAAAATGTAGTCATACCAAACACCTTTTTCATCGATTTGTTCACGAATCAATTTACGCTGCGAACCATACCAACCTTCAGGCATAACCTTATCTACTAAATTCATTAATTTAGGAATATTGGTTTCTGGATCCTTCTCCAAATACTTCAAGGCTTGATTCATACCAAACTTTTGAACACTACTCTGTAAAGAACTAAAATTCATAACTCTTCCTCCCTTTTTATTGTTTCATTCTAGTTCTTTAAAAATGATTTTTCAATACACAAATTTTCAAATGTGTAATATTTATGAACTATGGTCATTATTTTTATACTGTTTTGAGATATATATTATATATTATTTATATATTTATGAACTACGGTCATTTTTTGTGCAAAAAAAGAAGGTGTTTTCACACCCTCTTAGATTTCATTGGCAGCCTTATATCCTGTACGAATTGCACTTGCGATATCTGCTGTTCTTTCACCACTGCAGTCACCTACATAAGTAAATGGAACACTTAACTTACTATCATCAAATACATTCTTTTTAGAACCTAATGCATTTACAATTGTATCTGCAGCAATTTCAACATTTGTTTCATCTTTTGTATTCACTGCATAGATGACATTATCTTTAATTTCACTAACACGTGTATTCACAAATTTTTGAACATTGTGTTTTTCAAAATCAGCTTCCATCAAAGGTAATACAGTTTCAGATTCTTGTGCTGCAATTTTATCCATCATTTCAACGATTGAAACTTCTAGACCTTTATTTGCCAAATATTCAGCGGTTTCAGCACCAACTAATCCACCGCCTAATACTACACATTTACCAGATACTTCTTGACCATTCAAGATATCCCAGCTGGATACTACATTTGAATTTTCTACAGGCATAGGAAGATCCATATTGTGAGCCCCAATGGCCAAGATCACATGATCAAATCCATTCAATTCTTCCATTGTTGGTTTGTGGTTTAATTGAATGTCCACTTTACCAGGCAAGAATTTTTCGTAGTATTGAACCGAACGTAAAATTTCATCTTTTCTAGGTGGAACTGATGCGATATTGATTTGTCCACCTAAACGATCTGATTTTTCAAATACCGTCACTGTATGTCCACGTTTATAAGCTACACGAGCGGCTTCTAAACCCGCAAGACCTGCACCAACTACGACAACATTCTTAGTTTCTGTACATGGTTTAATAAAGATTGTTTCTTCATCTCCATTTTCTGCATTTAATACACAACTTAAATAACGACGAGATTGGATAGCATCTACACAACCTTTATTACAATTCAAACATTCACGAATGCATTCACCTGAGCCTACTTTATTTGCGATATCTGGATCTGTTAATAAACTTCTTCCATAACCAATGATATCTGCTGTACCATCTTCTAGAATCTTTTCACCAGCTTCCACACTGACTACACGACCCACTGTTGCGACTGGACAATGTACAACAGCCTTGACTTTTTCACAAGCACCTAAAGTCCAGTTATATGGAACCGCCCCCATAGGAGGAATTGTATCTCCCATATTTCCTGTGTGGTTAGCTTGAGCCACTTGAATCATATCAATTCCTGCTGCATCTAACATTTTTGCGAATTCAACCGCTTCATCTTCCAATAAACCACCTTTACCACGTAAAGATCCATCTGGATTGACAGTAATGATTGGAAGTTTATATTCGACCATCATTGATGGAGCCGCTTCTTTAATCGCTTGTAAAACTTCTAATGCATAACGAGTACGATTTTCTAAGCTACCACCATAGTTATCTGTACGATGATTTAATACGGTTGAACATAATGAACCAAGTAAACGGTCACCATGAATTTCAATCGCATCAATACCTGCTTTTTGTGCTTTTCTAGCACATTGGGCAATACTGTTTTTAATAGCTGTTAATTGTTCAACACTTGCTTCAGTCACAAAGTGCTGCATATCATGATGTAATTTTGCGTATGCACCTTTTGTCAATTCATCACAGATCTTTTGTTGTTTTTCAGCCTCTTCTAAATCATTGGCAGCCTTCGCTTTTGCAGCCAATTGACCAGCAATACCAGCTTCCATAATCATTTTTCCTACGCCTTGAACATCATATTCTGGATGGAACAATTGTAAAGCGACTTTACAATCGTGTTCATGTAAGGCATCTGCCAATTTTTTATACATTTCAATTTGTGATTCATCATATAGTTTTGGTGTTGGACTTGCTGTACGAACAGGAGCCACATCACCAATAACAATATAAGAACATCCACCTTTGGCAAGTCTTGTATAGAAAGCTAATGAACGAGGTCCAATCGATCCATCTCTTTCTTCATATCCTGTTGTCAAAGGGGGAAACATAATTCTATTTTTAAATGTTAAATTACCAACTTGAATTGGTTGTAATAATTTACTTGTCATATTTTCTCCTAGATATTTTTTGCGATTTCATGCGCATTTGTGATCGCATCTTTTAAAGTTCCTACTTTTTCACAATCACCAATGTAGTGTACATTTTCACTTTCTACTTCCACTTTCTTAGGTGCATATCCAACTGCGAAAATTAAAGTATCCGCTTCTGTAAGCTTGTGTTCAACACCCTCTTTTACATACGTAATTGTATTTTCATCCACACTTGTTACTTGTGCATTCAATTCGATGCGAACACCTTTCTGCATCAATCTTTGAGTCAATCTAGATTTTGCAGCTCCACCTTCACCAGGCATTAAGTTATTTGTCATTTCTAATAATGTAATCTTACGATTCATTGGGAATAAGTCATTGATTAATGGTGCTAAATAATCAGCTGTTTCACATCCAACACTTCCACCACCTAATACGACAATATTACGTCCTGGATATTTCTTTCCAGACAATACATCGTCTGCAGTCATCCAGTTTTTAAATACTTTAAATGGAGGAATTTCTTTTGGAGTAGCTCCACTTGAACATACGATTTCGTAATCTTTAAATTCATTTTCAAGCATTTCTTTTGTGACTTCTGTATTTAAGCGAACATCAATACCTTCATGATCTAAACGACGAATCATGAATTTAATAACTTTACACAATTCTTGTTTCGCGATTGGAACCGCGGCAAGTCTTAATTGTCCACCAAGTTCATTTGATTTTTCACAAAGAACAACTTTGTGTCCACGTTTTTTAGCAACATATGCCGCTTCCATACCAGCAGGACCACCACCAATGACTAATACTTTTTTCTTATCTGTAGCTTCTTCAATCGTATCATCTTCAACGCTTGGATTTACTGTACAAGAAATGCGTTTACCCATCATGATACCTGTCAAACAACGTCCACATCCAATACATGGACGAATATCGTCTACTTTACCTTCAAATGCCTTATTCGCAAATTCACTATCACATAAGTTTGGACGTCCAATCATACACATATCACATTTTCCGTTTGCGATTAATTCTTCTGCCATCCAAGGTTCGTTGATACGAGCAACAGTAGCGACTGGGATATTTACATGCTTTTTGATTTCTTCACTTGAATGAGCGTGAGGTGCAGCACTTGTACCAGGAGCTGGCATACTTGATCCACGTTTGATTGTGTTACCACCTGATACGTGAATAAAATCAACACCGGCTTTTTCTAATTGCTTACAAACATAGATCTGATCATTTAATGTCAATCCACCTTCACTATATTCATCACCACTAATACGAACATCAATAATGAAGTCATCTCCACAGTATTTACGAACAGATGCGATTACTTCTAAGCATAAGCGTAAACGTCCATCAATATTTCCACCATATTCGTCCGTACGTTTATTATATAAAGGTGTTAAGAAGCCACCTAATAATCCATGGGCATGAGCACATTGAATTTCAACACCATCACCACCGGCAATCTGTACACGGTGAGCCGCTTGACCAAATTGATCAACAATTGTGTGTAATTCTTCAATGGTTGCTGGTCTTGGTGCACTTTTTGCATAATAAGGTCCTACACAGCTTGGTGCAATCAATTGAGGTGTTCCTGGAACTGGGAATGCCATATAAGCTGGGTGGAACAATTGTGCTAAGATTTTAGTTCCATATTGGTGTACGCCATCCACCAATTTTTTCCATCCTGGAATAAAACTATCATCATAAATTGACATATCTCCTGGAAGATATACATAAGTTGGTTCTACAGTTACAACTTCAGTAACGATAAGTCCAACTCCACCTTTTGCACGTGCAGAATAGTGTGCCACTAAATCATCTGTAACATATCCCTTATCGGCCATGTTAGTTGAAATAGGTGGCATAAAAATACGGTTTTTTACAGTTGTTTTTCCAATTTCAATTGGTTCAAATAAATGTGGAAAATTATTCATTTTCTAAACTCCTCCTCATTGATTCAGATTATTTTATTCACAAATTGGCACATTAAAAGAATATCCAATTTTTTTAATATTAATTATTATGAAAAAAATAAAAAGAATGCGCTATCGATTTTAGTATAACGCATTTGTTAACATAAAGCTATCTATTTAGTTAATTTGTGAACTTTTTTAGTTAGGTATACTTAACAAGAATCCAATAAGAAAAGGATTTCAGTCAATCTGAAATCCTAGCATGTTTATTTTCCGTATCTACGATTTGGTTTACGATCATCATCAAATCGACGTCTTGGTTTATCATCATCAAATCTTTGTCTTGGTTTGAAATCACCATCTTTTCGATCATCGAATCGACGTCTTGGCTTGGCATCGTCAAAGCTACGTTTAGGTTTAAAGTCACCGTCTTTTCGATCATCAAAGCGACGTCTTGGTTTATCATCATTGAATCTGCGTCTTGGTTGGAAGTCTCCATCTTTTTTATCATCAAAACGTCTTCTTGGCTTATCATCATCGAAGCGGCGTCTTGGCTTGAAGTCTCCATCTTTTCTATCATCAAAACGACGTCTTGGTCTATAGTCATCATTACGAACAAGAAGTGTAACACTTTCTACATGAGGCGTTTGACTAAACATATCGACTGGCTGAATCTTAACAATGCGATATTCTTTCTTTAATACGCCCAAGTCTTTTGCCAAAGTAGCAGGGTTACAAGAAACATAGATCATCGTTTTGATCTTTGATTTTAAAATTGTTTCCTTCATTGTATCATCCAAACCAGAACGAGGAGGGTCCACAATCAATGTATCCACATCTTTTTCTTTTACTAAATGTGCTAGTGCACTACCCGCATCTTCACAAATAAAAGATACATTATCGGCATGATTCAACATCGCATTTTCATTAGCATTATCGACCGCATCTTGAATGGATTCAACACCTATAATTTCTTGTGCCTTATCTTTCACAAATAAACTGATGGCACCAATACCACTATAGGCTTCAACCGTAGTCTTTGATCTTGGCATCCAGTCTTTAACCACATTATAAAGATTTACGGATTGTTTCGTGTTTAACTGAAAGAAGGATCTAGGAAGTAAAGACAATTGAATATCTTCTAATTGAAGATGCATCTTTTCTTCTCCCCAAATAAAACGCATATCGCCAAACACTTCACGCTTCGTTTCTGTTTTTACACTTTGCCAGATAGATACAACACCCTCTAACTGTGCAATATCATGAATAAATTCTTCACTTAAATCTTCTTTTCCTGTCACAAAAATAATTTGAATCTTAGAATCAAATTCTTTCATAACCAACGTACGATAGCCCGTTTTCTTTTTATCATCATACATTTTCAAGTGATGTTCATTCATGATTTTTAAAACAGCCTGACGCGTCTGTTCTAAAAGTTTTGAGTGTACATAACATCTTTCCATCTTTTGGAAATGATTTGTGTCACGCTCATACATTCCTGTATATAACTCACCATATTCTTCACCAAATGGAAGCTTGCAACTATTACGATAAGACAATGGTTCTGGATTTTTTAGAATCGGTAAGATTCGACCATTATAATCCGCATACTTAATTAATGTCTCCTTTAGATTTCCTTCTTTCATTTTACATTGAGCCGGATACTTCACATGCATCAAGGCACATCCACCACACTCTTTCCAAATTGGACATAAAGGATAACGACGCTTTGAACTTTGTTCAACTAAACGAGTCATTTCACCAATCAAGTATGTATTTTCATCACTTTTAATATCAAATTCGATGACTTCTTCAGGAATAGCATTTTCAATAAATACCGGTTTGCCTTCATGGAACGCAATCCCTTCACCGTTGATTCCCCATTTTTTTATTGTTGTTTTCATATTTTTTTGTACACAGTTACGACAAATTCAAACGTAACCTCAAACCTTTCTAATTCTTTTACACGCCCAAGACCAGCTTGACTCGTTTTATATCGATATGGTGTCATTTCCAATAATGCCCATACATCATCAACCATTTTCGTTTCTCGAATGATTTCTTGACTCACCAACTCATATTGTTCTTGTATTTCAGGCATTTCATTCTCATAGGGTGTGTCATACAATACTTCTTTTAATTCAAAACAATGCTTAGGGCCCGGACCCACAACGATCCAATATCCATTTTCTTTTAGAATACGATAAATTTCATTTTGTCCTAACGGCACAAAAATACTGGTAACACAATCAATACTCGCATTTGAAAAAGGCATATCAAATAAACTCCCCACAATATATTGTGTATGTTTATCTTGTTTAGAAGCATGAAGAATTGCTTCCTTACTTAAATCGATTCCATAGCTATGTTCAAAGTTTGCACCTATCTCTTTTGTATAGTAACCCTGACCACAGCCAGCATCTAAATAAACATTTCCTTTTGCCTTTTCCTTTACATATTGACGCATAAAATCATAATAATCTTTTTCTAAAAAATCCGTACGCGCTTTGACCATTAAAGCATTGTCTCCATGATTCTTTGTCTGTTTACGAGATAAGTTCACATAGCCTTGTTTGGCACAATCAAAAGAGTGATTATTTACGCATCGAAATGTTTTATTTTCTTTTATTAGTTTCTCTTTACACACCGGACATATCAACATAAAAAGATTATAACATAAAAGAAAAAGAGAAGTGCTTAATTTTCACTTCTCTTAGAACAAATCCTCTTCAACCTTAACTGGATGTACCCAAATATCTTCTGTATTATCTATACAATCTTGTACCATCTTGTCAAAATCCCATTTTGCCTCATATTTTTCGCATTTATCAACACGAGGTTTTGTGACTGGATTTTTAGGTGTAAAAATTGTACAACAATCTTCATAAGGAAGAATACTTGTTTCATAAGTTCCAATCTTTTTAGATAGATCAATAATTTCAACTTTATCCATACAAACCACTGGACGAATGATTGGCATATTTGTGACATCATTGATTGTAAGCATACTCTCTAGAGTTTGACTAGCAACCTGTCCAATCGATTCACCTGTTGCGATAGCTTGTGCATGTCTTTTTTTAGCAAGACCTGTTGCAATACGCATCATCATACGACGCATCAATGTGATCGCATAGCTTTCATCTGCATTTTGATAGATAGCTAATTGAAGATCTGTAAATGGAACAACATGAACTAAAACATCACCTTGATAGCCAGATACAAGTCTTGCCAGTTCCATAACTTTTTCTTGTGCATTTTGTGAAGTATATGGAGGAGAAGCATAGTGAATGCATTCAATGTGTACACCACGCTTCATCATTAAGTAGCAGGCAACTGGAGAATCAATTCCACCACTCAATAAAACCATGGCCTTTCCACCAACACCGACTGGATATCCACCAGCTCCTTGAATACGATCTGTCATAATGTAAGCTGCATCTTGATGAACTTCTACAACAATTTTAACATCCGGATTATGCACATCTACTTTCCAGTCACTGTTCTTTAAAATTTTAGTAGCAACCTTACGATTGATTTCATCTGAAATATAAGGGAATAATTTATCACTACGACGAGCAGCCACCTTAAATGTTTTTGGCGTTGTTAAATCTAAAGATTCATAACAAGCATCAATGATTTGATCTAAATCTGGTTCCACTTTAATAGCCAATGAGAAAGATGAAATCCCAAAGACTTTTGCTAAAATGTCACTAACCTGTTTTGAATCTTCATCATGAAGGTAAATATACATACGATCATGTTGTTTTTCAAATTCTAATGTTGGGAATGCTTTTAAAGCCTTACGAACATTATCATAAAGCGCCTTAATAAAGTTGTTACGGTTTTTTCCTTTTAAACTCAATTCGCCATAACGAATCAAGATATGATTATAACGATAAGCCATAATTCTCTATAATCTCCTTACATGTTTTTATAAAATATTTTGCCTCTTCCAAAGTATTCTCATAAGAAAAAGATAAGCGAATTCCATGTGTCGCATCAAATTCCGACTTATGCATAGCCAATAAGACTTCAGAAGCATTGGTGTTTTGTGAAGAACAAGTACTTTTTGCGGATACACAAATTCCCTTTTGATCCAATGCATTCAATAAGACTTCACTTGTAATTTGATCAAATGAAATATTTAGAATATATGGAATCGCACTCAAAGGAGAATGAATATGTGCACCATCGATTTTCGCCAATTCTTCACGCAAATATTGATTGATCTTTAAAACATGAGCATACGCACTAGATTGTTCTTCTAAAGCCAAACGAATCGTTTTTGCCAAAACAATATTAGCTGGTGCATTCTCTGTTCCTCCACGAAGACCTTGCTCTTGTTGACCACCTTGAATAATTGGAACAAGTTGAATCTTCTTTTTTTTCATTAAAATGGCACTTCCCTTTAGACCATGGATCTTATGTGCAGAGATTGTAGCCATATCTAATTTTCCAAAAGGAATATCAATTTTTGAGAAGCTCTGTACACAATCTACATGAAATACACAAGTAGGATTTTGGTGTACAATTTTTTCTAATTCTGAAATTGGGTTGATTGCACCCATTTCATTATTCACATGCATAACAGAAACTAAAATCGTATCTTTACGCATATGCGCTTTTAAACATTCCGGTGTAACGATACCTTCTTCGTTAATTGGAAGAAATTCAACTTCAAAGCCAAAACGCTTTAAAAATTCCATCGCATGACGAACACTCGAATGTTCAACATTACTTGTTAATACATGATGACCCCTATGTTCATTTGCCAAAGCATATCCAACAATAGCTAGCGTATTGGATTCACTAGCTGCTGAAGTAAAGATGATTTCACTTGGATCTACATGAAGCATAGAAGCAATATTTGATCGACTTTTTTCCATGAGCGTACTTGCCTGACGTCCAGCCGCATGCAAACTGTCTGAGTTGCCATAACAAGTTTCTAACATTTGCCCATAAACACGACGAACCTCTGTACGTACAGAGGTTGTCGAAGCATTATCAAAATAAATCATTACTGCACCTGATTCATGACAGCAGGATCTTTTTGAGCTACTAACTTCTCATAAATTCCTGGGTGCATGTTTTCGATTGCTTGAATTGCAATCTTAAGTGCACGAGTATATTCTCCATTTTGGAAACATAGCTCTGCACGAGTTAAATCCGAATCCATTTGTGCATGCGTACTACGGAAACGGTTACCAAACACAATCGCATTTTCTACCATAACGGCAACACCGACTAAATTGTTTGCGTTATTGTATAACTTATACACAAAGTCGATGGCATCCTGCAAATCTGCATTTAATGTTTGTACATCTAATGGTGAGTGATCCAACACGACACGAACACGTTGAATCAAGCGTTCGCCTTCTTTTAAATCTGCAGAAAATTGAGATGAAATACTAGGTAAATGACGTGTTACTGTATTTAGACGCACCTCATTTAAAATCAACTGTAATTTAGTTAATTGTTTTTTAGCACGTGATTCATCACTGCTTGCTCCCACTAGCATCTCTTTCATATCCTTGACTTGATCGTGGAATTCATTAACATCTTCTGAAAATTTACGATAACCATGAATTACATCTACGCTTGGACGTTGATTTTGTTTCAATTCTTTTTGAATTTCATCACGACGAGCTTCTAAATCTTCCATTTGAATTTGTGCCAAAGAGAAGCGGTGTGTCCAATCTTCTAGACCAAAACGATCTTTAATATTGGCATAAAGCGCCATGATTTCCTCAAGTTCCTGACCAATTACATTAACAATATCTAAATTTGATTGAAGACTCACATGAATTTCTTCATATGCCTGTTTTTCATTTGTCACATCATCCTGTAAAGCTAGAATGTGATCTCCAATGACTTCCAAGTTTTCTTGAGCCACTTCAAAGTCACCAGCATCCAATTGATCAATTGAGCTTGCCAATGCATTTTGAATGGTTGTTAATTTTTCTTCTGGTTCTAAATAAGATAAGTCAATATCTTTTTCTTGTAATTCCTTAATGTGCAAACGAACTTCGTTGATAGCACGAGGCAGTACATTTTTGGCCTTTTCGTAGAGTCCAGGGAAGGCTGCAATTTTAGAGCTGATCTCATCCACCATTTTTGAGATTTTTTCTTGTTCTTCCTTTGCCTTATTAAATTCAGAAGCAAACATCCATTCTTCGAAATTAGAGAATTCATTTTCAATCTCCTCTAAACATGAATCCACATAATTTACAGATCCATAGAATGAAGAACGATTATCTTGATAAACAGTTTTTACATTGCGAAAACGCTCTTTTAAAGCATTTGCCGATTCACGAACTTCTGTTTCACGAGCTAGGATGTGATCCAAAGATTGCGTAACAATACGAATTCTTTCTTTCGTTTCATCCATCATTGTTTCTAAATCATCCATTGCACGTACAGACTTGCGAAGACGATGTCTAGAAACATAATCATCAGCTTCATTAAACAAATCATCACATGCACTTAAGTTATTTTGACAAGTATCATATTTTGGAGTTAAGTTTTTTACTTTATCCATGATATCGTCGTTCACTCTAGCAAATGCAGATGCTTTGTTGAATTTATAGGCCAAGGAATTGTTACGAATTTCATTCATTTCAATTTCAAGATCTGAAAGTCGTTTCGACGCCTTTTTACGTTTGATCATACGCATAAGGATCCAAATCAATATCAAGACTAAAATTGCTATACAAAGATAGATGATTACAGTCACAGAAAGTTGATTCTTTATAAATGCGTATACTGATCGAAAGAAATTCAAAACACTATCCATAGTGGTACCTCCTTGCAAACCATTCTTATTATAGCAAAACTTCAAAATCATTGCATCATTTTCTTGATTTTATTAATGTTCTTTGATATGATACATAAGCATAAATTGATAGCAGCATACAAAGTTAAAGGAAATGCGTTACAGCCTATATAAGCGATATGAGTAAGCTAATAGCTGATAGCGGAAAGTATCATTGTCAACACAACCTTTAAAGATTTGTACTGTTATTGTTTTGTGAATGATATAAAACAATAGGAGGAAAAATTATGTCAAGAAACACAGGAAGCGTTTGGAAAAAGTCACGCCGTCTTGGATTCTCAGTTTTAGAAACTGGTGAAGAATTAACTCGTCGTAACACTATTCCAGGACAACACGGAAATGCTCGTCGTCCAAAATTAACAAACTACGGTATCCAATTACAGGAAAAACAAAGAATTCGTCACACTTACCAATTAAGTGAAAAACAATTCTACAACACTTACTTAAAAGCAAGTAAAAAAGCTGGTTCTGCTGGTGAAAACTTCTTAGTAATGTTGGAATCTCGTTTAGATAACATCGTTTATCGTATGGGATTTGCACGTACTCGTCGTGCTAGCCGTCAGTTAGTAAACCACGGACACGTATTAGTAGATGGTAAGAAAGTAGATATCCCTAGTTTCCAAGTAAAACCAGGACAAGTTATCGAAATTCGTGAACGCGCTAGAAACTTAAGCGTAATCAACGAAGCTTTAGAAGCTGCAACAGCTACTGTTGATTTTGTAGAAGTTAACAAAGATGCTAAAAAAGGTACTTATGTTCGTTACCCAGAACGTAAAGAATTGTTCACAGCTCAAGAAATCAACGAATTGTTAGTAGTAGAATTCTACAACCGTTAATCTTAGACATAAGACAAGAAAGAAGCGAATTATATCGCTTCTTTTTTTGTGGATGTGTTTTCATAATTCATGTATTTCTTCTTTTTACTAACGTAAAAAATCGATTTTTTCAGCTACAAAGCCATAGTTTAAGTATATTCTTTCATCCTTTTGGTATTTACGCGAATGAATACGACCATTAATACCGACATAATCACCAATTTTACATGAGGCACTAACCGTTTCCGCAAGACCTCTCCATACTTCAATGATCATATCATCATTTTCATAAATACCTTCCGAATTTGGAAAGTTACGCTGCACAGAAATCGGAAGTTCACAAGTCTTTAATCCATTTGTTGTTTCCTTTAAAACTGGCATGTCCGTAATTTTTCCTACAATACTAAACGCATTCATAATTAATTATCCTCCTTCAAATTTGACCACCATTTTCATCACCATCCTTCTTCAAGAATATTCTACAAATATGCCCATAATAAAACAAACGACCTATTTGCTCTATAGGTCGTTATTTTTTACATATTTTCGTGTTTTACAGCCTCTAATTTGATTAAAATCAAGCTAATTAGATCAAATAGAGTCATTTGGAAGAATTTTAGTGACACATATATTTGAAAAGTCTAAAGACTTAATATATTCTAACACCTTTTCTAAAGTCATAGTTTGAATACAATTTAAACTATCTAGATAATCATATTCCTCAAAATAACTTCTCAACAAGTCATTAGCCAAACCATCAAAGTGATCTAATCCACGCAAATTATTCGCAATAGCCTGTGCATGCAAAGACTGATAATCATCCTTTGATATTTCTAGATTCGTCACTTGTTTTTTTATAAGTTCAATAAACTCATCCGGATTTGAAGTTTGTGCATAAAACAAAACATAACTATGATCTATAGTAAAATCGGCTTCTGCCCCAACAAACTGCGTGAAGACTCTTTGATCAAGCCATTCTTGAAATTGAGGATTCAATGGCCCCATAATAGAATCAAGCCATACATTTACCGCAAAATCCTTCTCAAACGCTTCGATTTTATTTGTACAAGGCAGCATTTTAAAGCCTACGCAAACAAAAGGCTGATGAATATCCATTGTATCCACATATTCTTGACGATTCACTTCCACAGGCTCTGTTTTAAAAACTCGTGAAATATTCTTATCACACTTACTTACAACATCTTTTTGACATTCTTTTATCCAATTCATTACATCATCTGTATCTTTACCAGTTACTCCAACAAGGCACAATTTACTCGAATCATAATTCAATTCATAAAATTGTTTTAAATCTTCCATATTCATATTTTGAATATCTTCTTTCGAACCAAGAACATCCACTTTCATCGGATGATATTTATACAACGAAACTAATGTTTCTTTGAAAAGACGCTGTTCTGGTGATTGTTGATACATATCATATTCACTCAAAATGATACCTTTTTCTTTTTCAATCGTATCTTCTGTCACATCTAAATTTTCTACAAATTCCAACAACAACTTCAATGGTTTTTTCACATCTACCGTTGTCGAAAAATAAAATGCTGTTTCTGTATAGGATGTATAGGCATTTGTAGAGCATTGTAAATTCGCAAATAACTCACTTACATCTTCTCCATCCAAATAAAACATTTGATGTTCTAAATAATGTGCCAATCCACTTTTATGATGTACGATAGATCCATCTACATTTTGATCAATATCAAAGCCCCCTACTTTTGCTCCTAAAAGAAATAAAGATCTTTGATAATCTGGCTTATGAACAAGAATAACCTGTAAGCCATTCGGTAATGTTTCTTTTTTTATATTCAAATTATAATTCATTTTCTTTCTCCGCAACAATGGCAACTGATGCCAGATTCATTTGTAAGGCAACACGAGATATATCTTCTTTTGTCACCTGCATAATTCTCTCTATTCTTTGTTCAGTCGTAAGCTCACGATGCAACAAATCATCTAAAAAAGCTTGTGCAATCAAAGATAAAGGTCTATCTAAGCCACTAATAATCCGATCTTTAAAATCCATTTTCGCTATTTCCAAATAAGAGTCATCATAATCCATATTCAATAATCGATCAATTTGTGTTTCAATCAAATTTAGTACTTTATTAACATCCTTACGATTCACACCCGTATGAATCAATAAAGCGCCATCAAAGCGAATTACAGAAGAGTTAATCGAATAACATAAGCTATTCTTTTCACGAATTTCATCAAACATCAAGTTTTTTTGGCTTTGTCCTAATATACTATTTAAAATCAATT
The DNA here is from genome assembly GCA_900547815.1 of uncultured Solobacterium sp. Classification (GTDB taxonomy): domain Bacteria; phylum Bacillota_I; class Bacilli_A; order Erysipelotrichales; family Erysipelotrichaceae; genus Holdemanella. The sequence goes on along the minus strand of URHY01000002.1, from coordinate 48,690 downwards.
CTGCCTCATAATCAAGACTAGAAATATCTACCCCAGTAGAATACACTTGCGATATGCATGTCTGCGAAATATCTTTTTCATACATTTTATAACTAGACTCTACTTTAGGTAATAATGTTCTTTCAGAAATAAAAGCACAATGAGAATCTAATGAATCAATATAATCATACAAATCTTGTGTTATGTATCCACAAATATAGAAGTGTTTCGCCATATCCATATATAATGTATAAACTTGTTTCACATCTTCCAATGTTAGCTTATTTAAATCTTTTAAACTTCCCTGTACAGGAATTGAAATAGAGTGTTTTTCATGTGCCATTTCAAATGCATACATGCACGACAAATTAGCTGGATCATCCATCTGTGCTAACAATCTATTTTGCAAAAGATATACTGATTCTTTAAAGTTTTCTTCATCCAACACAGAATGGTAAAGAACTTGATCCATTATATCTTTGATTTTATTGACATAACTATCATCTTCAATCCAGTCTGGACGAACAAATTGAAAACGAACATCTACCTGAATTAAATCTCCATAAGAAGTTAATCCATAGGATACTTTCGTTCCATAAGCTAGATTCAATGTTGATGCAAGTTTTTGCTTGGAATTCATCTTTTGTGTTTTCGCCTTCATCATATACACAAGAATATTTAATGCAGTAATTGTGTTTCGATTAAAAGGCATCATTGTTTTACAAGAAACATAAACATCGCTAAATTTTTGCGTTTGAATATAGTTCATACAAGACCTCCTTGAAAATATATTATTGATTTTACCACAAAAGTTAAAAAAAAGGCTAGAATTGTATTCTAACCTATATGAACATAACCAAGTATTGTATTACCACAATTAGCAGAATATTTTACTGTTTGGCTTCCGTAGAATCCACCATGAACTGCCATTCCATTTCCAATATAAATTGCAACATGCCCTGAGTATACAATAATGTCGCCTGGAACTGGATTTGATGTAATTGTTCCTAAACTCAAATAATCTTCTGGCCATCCGTGGAAATTAATTCCAACAGCCTTTAAAGAATTGGTTACTAACATTGTACAATCTTGTGTAACCCCAATCTGTGCTAATGCTGCAGAAGCAATTGCTGAAGCATTCACATTTGAAGTTGATGGTACATAATTATTGTTTGTCGAACTACCAGTATTGTTTTGCACTGGAGCTTGAGTAGTATTTGTATTCGTTGTACTACTTTGAGCTGGAGTACTTGTAGTAGTATTTTGTGTTGGAGTACTTGTAGTTGTATTTTGTGTTGGAGTCTGAGTTTGTTCAGGAGTTATTTCAGTCGCAACACCATTTTCATCAATTTTATATCCATCTTTTTCTGCATTTTTAATCAAGTTACCATTTTCATCGAATGCCCATTTAGTACCATCGATATCTAAAATTTGATTCTTTGTAACTTCACCATTTTTTGCATAATAATAATCCTGACCGTTAATGACTTGCCATCCTGTACGGAACACACCATCTGAGTCTGTGAAATATGTCGTTCCGTCTACATCGAATTGACCTGTAGCCATCTTACCATCTGAACCAAAATAATATTCCTGGCCTTCAATTTCTTGCCATCCTGTTACACAATTTCCATTTTCATCAAAATAATATTTAACACCATTGTCTTCAACCCAATTTGTTGAAGTCTTTTTACCCTTTTCATCATAGAATGATTTACCATCTTCACTCCATCCATGAAGTAGGATACCTTCTTTTTGGAAATTATATTCACTACCCTGAATTGTAACAGTACCAGTAGCAGCAGTTCCATCTTTTTTGAAATAATAAGTTTGATCAGAAACTGTTTGCCATCCAAACTGCATCTCTCCTTTACTATTGAAATAATAAAGTTGAGTATCGATTTTTGTTAAACCAGTCGCTGTCTGACGATTTGATTCTAAAATATAATAACGATCTGCGCCTTCACCATGCCATCCAGGTTGAACTTCTTTAGCATACATTGTCGAAACAATTGGTCCTGAAGTTAATAGACATAGACTTACGGCTAAAATTTTACTATGTTTTTCGATAAAATTCATCATATCACCTCTTCGTTACAACACCTGAAGTTTAACAAGGTTTTTTTTTTGATGCAAATTTCCGATAAAAATTCGTTTGCACTTTTTAGTAATTTATTTCTTAATATTTTTCTTAATGCCCTTTATTTAAAGGGTTTAAATATGAATTATGGTATATTATGTGATTTTATAAAAAATTGCACATAATTTATGAAATGTATAATAATGTCTATAAATCGTGAACAGTTTTATTAAAATCAACAATAAGTTCTGCAAGCGTATACAACCATATACATACACTTATTAAAACACATATAAAAAGGCCTAAAGAAAGCCATTTTAAGCAATTAATTACCAAATATACACTTTTTGAGTGTAATGCTTTTATGATCCAAAACAAGCCCCAAACATATTTAATTCCATTAAAAACAACCACAATTCGACACTTTTTTATCAATAAAACAATGCCTGCAATAGCCAATATGTCTATTAATTTTATACATCGAATTAAACTTAACAAATTCAATGTTGGGTTTGAAATCACATAATATATGATACGAATAAAAACACTAGATTCATACGAACTAAGTTTTGCCTGTATGTTAAATAAACTTTCATAATCATACACAAAAAATAATTTGCCAAACAGAATCAGCTGCCATAGATTCTGCCACAACCAATATAGACAAAGAAAAAATATAAAAAGAAAGATTCGTTTTTCAAACGAATCCATACATTTATCAATCGACCTTAAGATTTTCAAGCCAATCCTCTCCCTTAAGCTCTTCATGTGTACTAAGTCCAGGATAATCAAGTTGACGTAACACTTCATACACAATAATGGCAGCACAATTGGATAAGTTCAAGCTTCTTGCGTTTGCGACCATAGGAAGACGCATACAAGTATCTAAATGTGCTTGAAGGATCTTTTTATCTACACCTGTACTTTCTTTTCCAAGTACTAAATAAACATCGCCCTCTTCTTTTGTGAAGTCAAATTCGCTTGGAGCTTTTTTTCCATAGCGTGTCATAAAATAATAATGTTCACTTGGATTTTCAGCTACAAACGCATCCCAATTTTTATGAATATGAATATCGGCATCTTTAATATAATCCATTCCTGAACGGCGCAAATGTTTTTCATCCAAAGAAAAACCTAATGGTTCAATCAAATGTAGACGAGAACCTGTCGCCATACAAGTTCGAATAATATTTCCTGTATTTTGTGGAATTTCCGGTTCATACAATACAACATGCAACATACTTATTTACTCCAATCTTTCAAAAATTTTTCTAAAGCGATTCCTCTATGAGATACACTATTTTTCTTTTCTTCACTCACACTGGCAAGTGTTGTCTTAAATTCAGGATAATAGAAGATAGGATCATATCCAAATCCATTTTCCCCTTCCAATTTATCATGGATCAAACCTTCACATTCACCGCGATACACATGTTCTTTTCCTTCTTCATCAATATACGCAATCACACATACATAACGAGCTGTACGCGTCTTTCCTTGCACTTGATCTATAATATATTGATTCTTAATATCATAGCTCGTGTCTTCACCTAAAAAACGAGCCGAATAAACACCAGGCTTTTTATCCATCGCATCCACTTCTAAACCTGAATCATCACTAATGACAGGTTCATGTAGTTCGTTAAATAATGTACGAGCTTTGATCAATGCATTTTCTTCAAAAGTTGTTCCATCTTCAATAATATTGATTTTATGATCTAAATCCTTTAAACATTTCACATCACAATCCTTCAACATTGTCTGAAATTCTTCAACCTTATGAGCATTGCTCGTTGCTATCCAAATTGTTTTCTTCATAAATTATCACCGATATATATTATAGAAAGAAAAAATGGGGTTTTCAATAAAACTTATGGCAAAATAAAAATTGTTTTTGAAAGATAAATATTTATTGTTTGTTAGTGCGTACTATATATTACCTATAACTATATTGAACCCTACTTATCGCAAGAGGCAAACTTATCCAATACAACAATTACATTTGTACTTTCTTTATTGGATGTTGCCAGAATCGGCAAAAGTATATTGTCCTCAAATTTCAATAAGAACAGAAAGAGATTCATCTTAATTTCACTATTCTCTTTGATGTGTATTGTATGGAGAACTAGCTCTACTGCATTTAATGTGGCTTGTCAATCAGAAACAATGTTAGCAACTGATGAAAATACAAGTTCTGTTGCGATGTCGATTTTTTCAGGCATCTTTAATCTAGGTATTGGATTAGGATCTTTTATTGGAGGACAAACCATTAATTTGATGAATATTCAATCCATCGGATATGTTGCAGGTATAATCAGTATACTTGGCATAATCTTTTATATAAGCCGACGCTAATATGTGATAGAATAAATGGGTTGGAGGCATTTATGGAATATAAAAATGACAATAAATTTTATTTTGAAATTGAAAAAAGAATTCCTGGCCATTTAGGAAGAGCCGGAATTATACATACACCTCATGGAGACATTAAAACGCCGGCATTTATGTGTGTGGGAACACATGGGGAAGTTCGTTTTGTTTCTATGGAAGAATTAAAGAGCATCAATGCTCAAGCCATGTTAAGTAATGGATATCATTTACGAAACATTTCCCCTGAGATTGCCGCTAATGGAGGCTTATCTGCATGGTCAAAATGGAATGGTCCTACTCTAACAGATTCTGGTGGATTTCAGGTCATGTCTTTAGGTTCAGGTTGTGGAAAAGTTGTCAGCATGAAACGTGAAGACAACATGAAAAATACCGAAGAAGAAAAACGTTTGGCTCATGTCACAGAAGATGGAGTACACTTTCATGATCCATTTACAGGACAGGAAGATTTTATTGGTCCTGAAGAAAGTATGCAGATTCAATGTCGTATTGGAGCTGATATCCATATGGCTTATGATGAATTAACTTCTTTAGCGGATACATATGAATATAATGTTGAATCCTTGGCAAGAACTGAGCGTTGGGCAAAAAGAAGTCTAGATGAACATAAGAAACATTGTGATGATTTAGGCTATCACCAATCTTTGTATGGAGTTATCCAAGGTGGTCGTTGGGAAGACTTGAGAAGATCTACTTGTAAAAAATACGCACAAATGGATTTTGATGGCTATGGCTTAGGCGGAGCTTTCTTGAAAGAAACATTAGGCGATATTTTAACTTGGTGCAATGAAGAACTTCCAGAAAATAAACCAAGACACTTATTAGGTTTATCCCATCCAGATGATATTTTAATTGGAACTGAAAATGGAGCGGATACATTTGATTGTGTTGCCCCCACAAGAGAGGCAAGGCATGGAAGATTATATACAATGCATGGACCTATCAATTTATCTAAATATAGAGATAGTGATTTGCTAATTGATGAAGATTGTGATTGCCCTACATGTCAAAGTAAAATCACATTAGGCGAATTAAGAAGACTATGGAAATCGCAAGATCGTACTGAATCTGCTAAATATTTTGAACTAGCTTCCATGCATAATCTTCGCTTCATCATCCGTCTTACAGAACAGGCTAGACAAGCTATTTTAGATGGTACATTTAAAGAATTCAAAGAATCTTTCTTAAATTCATACTACGGGAACAAATAATTGTTCCTTTTTTTGTGAAAAAAAGAGAAATCGAACGATTTCTCTTAAATGAAGTCTTGGCAAGATACCAATAAATCAATTTTCTTCCACTGTGTTTCTTCATCAATACAGTTTCCTTCTTCTACAGAGGCAAATCCACATTGTGGAGAAAGAGCAATGTTATCTCCTACAACTGCTTTAGCTTGTTCATAACGAGCTTTAATCACATCATGTTCTTCTAATTCTGGACGTTTTGTAGAAATCAATCCAGCCACAAATGTGCGGTCTGTGCCTTTTAAAATAGCCCATGGATCAAAGGTTCCACTACGAGCATCATCATATTCTACAAAATAGCCATCATATGGAATACTTGCGACAGATTTTGCAATCGTATCATAGAATCCATGGAATAAAGGATTTCCTTTAAAGTTTCCTTTACAGAAATGCGTCGCAATCTGCATATCTTCAGGACGATTTTCTAATGCCTTTGTACTTACACGTACAAACCAATCTAATATCTGAGCTTTTGTATAACCCAAACCTTCTACTTTGGATACAAACGTATCATCAATCATATATGTCCATGAAGTATCATCAATTTGAATATAGCGACATCCATGATTATAAAAATCACGAATGGCTGCTTGATATGCCAAACCAATATCTTCAATCACAGCTTCAATATCCGTACCATAATATGGTGTATCTTTAATGCCTAATTGTAAGAAATGATCAATCAAAATCATATTTGGTCCAGAAATACATTTCTTGGCCTCTACTCCATATTTACTAGCCTCATTCTTCAAAAAATCCCATGCGTACATTTCTTTATGTGCTTTATTTGGATCATAGAAGATCTTTCCTTCAATCATCCCCAATTCAATATGATTGTTTCTTCCATTAATAAACTTATCTAAGTGTTTTGTGGTAAAACCATCAAATTCTTTTAACCAATCCAAATGCCACCAGCGACGACGGAATTCTCCATCTGTCACAAACTTCAAGCCGTGCTGTACTTCTTTGGCAACCAATTTTGCGATTTGTTCATCTTCAATATCACGCAATTGTTCATATGTGATTTCATTATTATTAAATTTAGCACGAGCCTCTTTAATTTCTTGTGGTCTTAAAAAAGATCCTACAATATCATATTTTATATTCAACATAAGTAAATTTCCTCCAATGACATTATTCTATCATTTCTAAATGATTATTGATAATATTTAATAATATACGCCCGTTATAGTTTTTATCTATAATAAAAAAGAGAAGAATATGATAAAATAATTTCTATGAACACCAAAGAATATATCCTCAATCAATTTAAAATCTATCCTAAATTAGAACTACAAGACCTTATGAAATTCTTGTATCAAAGTTGTTTTGGTTGTGAACACCTTGTTTCTGATTTTTCTAAAGTCAAATCAAATATTGAACATGAACTACAAGACAATAAAGATTCTTTTAATTCTATAGAAGAATTAGACGGAGACTATGTTCGTATCCATTTAAATTATGGTTTAAGTGTAGACACGTTGAGCACTTTATTTATATTATCGAGTCAACAAGAAAAAAATGGAATAAAACAACTCGAAGAAAAAAATCAATCTCTTATGGATTTAATTTCAAATAACGAACTTCCCTTTTCAGTAGAAGAATCAAAATGCATTCTTTCTAAATGGAAAGAAGATAATTATCCGGCCATTCATCATTCCGATACATTCAATCAATTGTATCATCCTGCATATCGTCTGATTCACAAAAAATATGTTCCATTTTTAGAACTATTCAAATATATAGACAACAACCACCCTTCTATGATTTCAATTGATGGACGTTGTGCTTCGGGTAAGACAACACTTTCAAATCTTTTAAAACTAGTATATGACTGCAACGTATTTAAAATGGACGACTTTTTCTTGCAACCCCATCAAAGGACAACAGAAAGACTTACAAGTCCAGGAGAAAACGTGGATCATGAGCGTTTTGAACAAGAGATATTGATTCCATTATCAAAACATGAAGATGTGAAGTTGTGTAAATTTAATTGTTCAACTATGTCTATAGAGCATACTATCTTGATTCCATATAAAACATTCAATATTATAGAAGGCTCTTATTCTATGCATTCTAGTCTTCAAAAATATTATGATTTTTCCGTTTTCTTAACAGTCAATAAAGATGAACAAATAGAAAGACTAAGAAAAAGAAATCCAAAGATGTTGAATAATTTCATTCAACGCTGGATTCCTTTAGAAGAAGCCTATTTTAATACTTTTTCAATCCAAGACAAATGTGACATTCAAATTAATACATCAAAGGCCTGATTTCTCAGGCCCTTTTTTAATTTCTATTCAACTTGATCGTCTTCCATACTTACAATACGACCTTCTCTTTGTCCAAGATCATATTTTTCGCGATATTCAGCCAACGTCGTTTTATAATCATCACCCTCAATCGCATATACTTTTGAATCGTGAATGTGGATATCTGTATCTTTTTCACGAATCTTGACCAAGGCCACCATACTACTTGCACAGTGTGTGGCAATACGGTTTAAACTATTCAATAAATCATTGAATACTGTACCTTCTTCAAGTCCACAGTTTCCTTGAGATAAACGTTCAACGTGACGTAATTTCATTTCATCACATAGTCCACGAATGACAATTCCAAGTGGAGATACACGTCGAGCCAAATCGAAATCATCTTCTAGATATGCATGGTATGTCATATTCATCGATTCACGAACTGCTTCCATGACAAGGTTTAACTCATTCATGGCAGCTTCTGACATTTCCATACGATTTTCATTGATACTCTTTGACATCTCGGCAATATCTGCCGCGTGATCACCGATTCTTTCAAAGTCACTAATAGTATGAAGATATAATGAGGCTTGTCTTGTTTGTTCAGTATTTAATGCTTGTTTTGTAAGTTGCATCAAATAAGAACCTAAACGCGCTTCATATTTATCAATCAATGTTTCTTTACGATGTACCTTCTCATATTTTTCAGGTCTAAATTCATTGATCAAGTTCATTGAACGATTCACATTATTACGAACCTTTTTAGCCATACCATTCATAACACGATGACATTGAGCAATAGCTAAGGCAGGATAAGGAATCAAACGTTCTTCTAATAAATCAAAGTCAGCCTGTTCTGCTAGATCTTCTGGACTGTCTTTGACAATACGCATCAATAATTTTTCAATTTGAGGAATGAACCAGAATAAAACTAATACATTTCCACAACGAATCGCTGTATTCATTAATGCAATATTTATTGGAGACATAACTTTATTCACAAAATCATAGTGCATAAATAGATTTGAACCATAGAATAAGATAGACCAAATAATCATACCAAATAAGTCATTGATCAAATATTCTAATGCGGTACGTTTACCATTCTTGTTTGCACTTAAAGCAGAAATCAACACTGGACATGCAGCACCAATACCAATACCCAAGTTAATTGGGAATGCTGCCGCAAATGTCAATGAGCCTGTCATAGATAGTGCCTGCAAAATACCAATTGCAGCACTTGCACTTTGTAGAACCGCTGTAAACAAAATACCAACAAGAATACCCATGACTGGATTTGAGAACATTGTAAGCATACTAATGAATGTTTCATTTGTTCTTAAAGGTGAAACAGCTCCACTCATTTGTTGCATACCCGTCATTAAAATCGCAAATCCAAGCATGATATTACCAACATTTTTATGTGTTGTACGTTTTCCAAATGTTTTTAAACAAATACCAATAAACGCAAACAACGTTGTAATCGTAGCTGTCGAAAATAAGCTTGCGATACCATTTGATCCACCAACATAAGATAAACACAATATCCAACCAGTAATACTTGTACCAATATTAGCACCCATAATAATACCGATTGCTTGTCTTAGTTTCATCATACCTGAGTTAACAAAACCAATGACCATTACTGTCGTAGCACTACTAGATTGAATAACGGAAGTAACACCTGCACCTAGGGCAACACCTTTTAAACTTGTGTTTGTCATTTTGTACAAGAATGCTTCTAATTTATTACCGGCTACGCTTTTTAGTCCATCGCCCATTAAAGACATACCGAACAAAAATAACGCAATGCCACCTAATAGGGATAAGACCATTGTAACTATTTCCATCTCGAACTCCTTTTATAAATGAATTATTTTATTTTCAATTTTTACGCATATCGCGACGCCTTTATTATGCAATAAAAATAATGTCAAAACAATATTAAATTTATGTTAATTTTTAGTTAAATGGTATTTTTTTCTGAAAGCGTTTAAAAAAAGATGACTTTAGAAACCTAAAATCATCTTTGCAATCATCTCAAAAAATTGAATCATATTCGAGCGTAACATGCCTAATGGATAATCTAAGATACCTGTAAAAATCATAAAGATAAACAATAAATTCATCCATGGTGCTCCATTGATAAACTTATAATATTTATCATCCGGCAAGAATGAAAATAGCACCTTAGAACCATCTAATGGAGGTACTGGAATTAAATTAAATATTCCAAAACCTGTTGAAATAAGTCCTGTATAAGTTAATGCATTTGATACAAAATAACCTACATTTGACATCATAAAATAAGGAGCAAATTTATATAATGCATAAAACAGAAACACACAAATAAAGCTTAAAAGAAAATTAGCAACTGGACCCGCAAAGCTTGTCCATATAATTCCTGTTTTTGCGTCTTTATAATATCTCGAATCGATTGGTACTGGTTTTGCCCATCCAAATCCACATATCAACAAACAAACTAGACCAACCCAGTCTACATGCTTAAATGGATTTAAGCTCAATCTTCCTTCGATTTTAGCTGTAGGATCTCCCATCCAATAAGAAACTAAACCATGTGCCATTTCATGAATGGACATAGACAATACTACGGCAATAATCAAATAAATTATATTTTGAAAATTAAACATTAAATCTAAAATGCATTACATCGCCATCTTGAACGACATAATCTTTTCCTTCTAAGCGCAAGCGCCCTGCTTCTTTAATAGCTAATTCACTACCTAATTCATCAATATCGTCAAAACGATATACTTCTGCACGAATAAAGCCTTTTTTAAAGTCTGTATGAATAATACCGGCACAATCAGGTGCTTTCATACCCTTTTTAAATGTCCATGCACGACACTCATCTTCTCCAGCAGTCAAGAATGTGCATAAATCCAATACTGAATATGCCTTTTGAATCAATTGATCCAATCCTGATGTTTCTACACCTAATTCTTCTAAGAATGCATCTTTTTCTTCTTTATCCAAGCCAGACAATTCTTCTTCCATCTGAGCACATAAGGCAACAACCTGATTATTTTGGCTTTGCGCATATTCTTTTACTTGATTATAGTAAGCACATGAATCTGGATCCATAATACCTTCATCATCTAAGTTAGCAACATAGATCATTGGCTTTGCGGTTAATAAGTTATAGCCCTTCATCAAAATTTGTTCTTCTTCATTCAATTCTAGAGAACGAGCTGGTTTTCCTTCTTCTAAAACAGGTTGAAGACGATCTAATAAAGCCAATTCATCTAAAGATTCCTTGTCTTTGTTTGTCTTAGCTTTACGTTCAATCTTACTTCTACGATTTTCAATAGTTTGCAAATCTGCTAAAGTTAGTTCTAAGTTAATGATTTCAATATCACGAATTGGATCTACACTATTTTCAACATGTGTAATATCAGGGTTATCAAAACAACGAACCACGTGACAAATCGCATCTGTTAAACGAATGTTTGATAAAAATTGGTTTCCTAAACCTTCACCTTGACTAGCACCTTTAACCAATCCAGCAATATCTGTAAATTCAAATGTAGTATAGATTGTCTTTTTTGGATTGAAGATTTCAACTAAACGATCAATACGATAGTCTGGTACTTCTACAACTCCTACGTTAGGTTGAATTGTCGCAAATGGATAGTTTGCAGCTTCTACCTGAGATTTAGTAATAGCGTTAAATAACGTTGACTTTCCAACGTTTGGAAGACCAACGATTCCAGCAGTTAATGGCATAAATTTATACATCCTCTCTATTCTTCTTCATGTCGAATTACTTTTTTTAATTTTTTTTCAAATTTTTGTCTAGGCATCAAAACACTGGCACCACAACCTAAACATTTAATTCGAATATCAGCACCCATACGAATAATTTTCCATTCTTTGGACTTATGACAAGGATGCTCTTTTTTCATTTCTACAATATCATTTAATCCATAATCCATAATTATTCTCCTTGTATATGCATTTTATATGCATCTAACGTATTCGATAATAACATACAAACCGTCATTGGACCAACACCTTTTGGCACTGGACTTACATAACTAGCCTTTTTTGACACAGATTCAAAGTCGCAATCACCAACAAGTTTTCCATTTACACGATTAATTCCTACATCGATTACAACGGCACCTTCTTTTACCCAATTTTCATTGACCATTTGACTAACACCCATCGCAACAATCAAAATATCTGCTTGTGAAGCAATTGTTTCGATATCTGGTGTTTTTGAGTGTACAACCGTGACTGTCGCATTGCGATTTTGAAGGAGTAACGCAACTGGTTTACCCACTAAATTACTTCTCCCACAAACAACCGCACGCTTTCCAGATAAATCTTTATAGCCAATTGAATCTAACATTGCCATGACACCTTGTGGTGTACAAGGAATAAATCCAGGTCGATTTGTTAATAAACACCCTGCATTCATAGGGTGTAAGCCATCCACATCTTTTTGTGGATCAATCAGTTCTAATACAGCTGTTTCATCTAAATGTTCAGGAAGTGGCATTTGTACTAAAATACCATCAACTTCAGGATCTAGATTTAAATTTACAATTACATCACTTAATTCTTTTTGCGATACATTTTCATCTAAACGAATCGTTTGTTGAAGCATACCAATTGAGGCACATGCCTTTTCTTTACCCCGAACATAAGAATTACTTGCCGCATTATTACCAACAAGAACCACACTTAATAATGGTAGTCTTTTTCCTTGGGCACGAATATCATCAATTTTTTGCTTCATTGAAGACTTGATGTTATCCGCAATTATATTTCCATAAATAATTTCCATTAAAACAACTCCTTTGAATCTAACACAATCGTTACAGGACCATCGTTCAACAATTCAATCTTCATATCTGCTCCAAAGATACCTGTTTCAACATGCATGCCTTGCTCTTGAAGTTTTAGATTAAATTGATCATATAATGCCGTAGCCAAATCTGGCTTACCAGCATTTGTAAAACTTGGACGATTTCCCTTTTTGCAATCCGCATATAAAGTAAATTGTGAAATAGATAGAATGCTTCCATCGACATCCTGTATTGATTTATTCATCTTGCCATTTTCGTCTTCAAAAATACGTAAAAATAAAATTTTATGGATCATTTTATCAATAATTTCATCTGTATCCTCATTATTAAAACCAACAAAAATACAATATCCATGATCAATTTGACCTGTAATTTGACCCTCTACTGTACATTTTGCGTTTTTTGCTCTTTGAATTACAACTCTCATGCTTTTCTCTCCAATATACAAACACTTAAACTAACAATACCCTCTTCATTCCCTACAAAGCCTAGTTTTTCTCCACGAGTTGCCTTAATAGAGACATCTTCTATATCACAATGTAAAACATGTGCGATATTTGTTCGCATTTGAATGATATGAGGTGCCATTTTAGGTCTTTCAGCTAAAATGGTCGCATCCACATTACCAATTTGATATCCCATATCATCCATCATGTCATAAATATGACCTAATAATACCAAACTATTGGCTCCTTTAAATTTTGGATCCGTATCCGGAAAGTGTTTTCCTAGATCTCCTAAAGAAAGTGCTCCTAAAATACTTTCACCAATCGCATGAGTTAAAACATCTGCATCTGAATGTCCTAATAAACCTTTCGAATGCTCTATTTCAACACCGCCCAGAATTAGTTTTCTGTTCTCTACAAGCTGATGAATATCTACAGCTTGTCCAATACGTATACTATGCATAAATCACCTTAGAAGTTCTTTGAGCACGTTCTGGTAGCTCTTGCGCACGATATCCTAATATACAATGTCCAATCCCTTCATATGATTCGGGAATTTGCCACTTCCTCTTTAATTTTTTACCAAATTCAGTTTCAAATACCTCTTTAGCACGATGAATCCAACATGAATCTACACCAAGTGCATTCGCCGCATTCATTAGATTGCCCATAGCTAAAGCGCCATCATATAAATAGGTTGGTGCATTAGAATCGGCAAAAACAATAATCATGCTTTTAGCACCATAGAAAGGATCTGATGTTGAATTCATTACTTCAGCATTCATTTTTGACAATTTTTCAATCAACTCTTCATTTTCTACAACCACAAAGGCAAAAATTTGACGATTCATTCCACTTGGTGCACACTGACCAGCATACACGATTTTTTCAATTACATCATGACTTACTTTTATATCATTAAAATTTCTAACACTTCTTCTATCGATTATATTTTTATATGCTTCATTCATAAGATTTAGCCTCCAAAACTACCTCATATTATACAATACAAAACATTAAAAAAAAAGCTTGGTCAAAGCCAAGCTTATAAATTCAAATTATCTAACAACACGAATGAATTGTGGGTTAGCTGCTCCAGGTACATATGCACTAGCAATTACAGTCTTACCATTATAGTTTCCATGTACTGCCATTCCATTACCGATATAAATCGCAATGTGATCAATTCCACGTCCACCATTGTTGTAATACAATAAGTCACCTGCTTGAGGAGAATCAGTATAATATCCGTATACACCAGCATATTGATCTGGCCATAATTGATATGCATCACTTACACCTGCATTAGCTAACGCTTGTTGAACAACTTGTGTACACCATAATCCATCTGTAACACCTACTAATTCTTGAGCAGCAGCTGAAATTCGATCACCTAATGTTGAATCAGCTGGTGCTTCTGGTGTAGCTGGAGTTTCAGGAACTGCTGGAGCTTCTGGTGTAACAGGAGCTGCAGGAGCTTCTGGAGTTACTTGATCAGTTGAAGTGTCTGGAGTAACTGTTGTGTTTGTGTCTACACTTGGTGTTTCTACTGGTGCTGCTGGAGCTGCAGGAGCTTCTGGAGTTACTTGATCAGTTGAAGTGTCTGGAGTAACTGTTGTATTTGTGTCTACACTTGGTGTTTCTACTGGTGCTGCAGGAGCTTCTGGAGTTTCAGTAGTATCAGTTGTGTCTGTTGTTTCTTCAGGTGTAACTTCTGGAGTTTCAACAGGTGCTTCTTCAACAGCTGCTTTTTCTTCTGTTTCTTGTTTCACAGCTTCTTGGCTTGCTGTAGCCACTGTTTCTTTAACTTCCCCTGTAATGTTACTGGAAACACTAGCTGTAGTAGCATTTTCAGTTTTAGAAGAATTTACTGTACCATCTTCTGAGAAGTAGTAAGATTTTCCTTCGATTTCTTGCCATCCTTTAGCTACAGTTTTATCTTCATTTACGTAACGATCGCCATGCCATCCTGGTTCTTCCTTGGCTGCAACTACTGTTGCTACAACAGGGAAAGCAGATGCCACGCAAAGAATTGCTGCGACTTTTTTACCATTATTTTCTACAAAGTTCATTTTATTCTACCCCCTATTTAAAATAGTTCATGAGTATTTTACCATGAAACCGCCTCACAAACAACCCTTTATTTTATTTTTGGTTAGAAGCCACTAAAATTAAAGGCCTCTTTCGAGGCCTAAATCATCATTAATTATTTTGTTTTTTCAATGATTTCTGTGAAGCTATCTTCTTTTAAACTAGCACCACCAATTAATGCACCATCGATATCTGGTTGAGCCATATATTCAACGATATTGTTAGGTTTAACACTTCCACCATATTGGATACGTACTTTTTCAGCAGCTTCTTCACCATACATAACCTTAACTTGGTCACGTACAATCTTACAGCAGTTTTCAGCAATTTCAACTGAAGCAGATTTTCCAGTTCCAATAGCCCAGATTGGTTCGTAGGCAATTACCATTTCACCAACACATTTTGGACATAAGTCAGCTAATGAACCAGCTAATTCTTCACGAATTACTTTTTCTGAGTTTCCAGCATCGTAATCAGCTTCTGTTTCACCAACACATAAGATTGGAGTGATTCCAGCTTTGATTAAACGTTTTGCTTTTTTGTTTACTGTTTCATCAGTATCACCAAACATTTCACGACGTTCTGAGTGACCGATAATGCAGTATTTAACACCCATTTCTTCTAACATAGGAACACTAACTTCACCTGTGAAAGCTCCACTATCTTCAAAGTGGCAGTTTTCAGCAGCTACAACTAAGTTTTTAGCGTGATCCAATGCAGTTCTTAAATCAGTAAATGGACATCCAATTCCATAAGTAGCATTTTCGCTAGCAGCAACACCGTCAACAGCTTCGAAGAAAGCTTTTGTTTCAGCGTTGTTTTTATTCATTTTCCAGTTTCCAACGATAATAGGTTTTCTCATTTTAAGTACATCTCCTTATTACTTTTCGCTGATAATAGCGATACCAGGTAATGTTTTACCTTCCATGTATTCCAAACTAGCTCCACCACCAGTTGAAACGTGAGAGAATTTGTCTGCATATCCTAATTGTTTTGCAGCAGCAGCAGAATCTCCACCACCGATTACTGTAATAGCATCTGGTAATTCAGAGATTGCTTTACATACTTCTTCAGTACCTTTAGCGAATTTAGGCATTTCGAATACACCCATAGGTCCATTCCATACTACAGTTTTAGCACCAGCTAAAGTATTTCTGAACAATTCAACAGATTTAGGACCAATATCTAATCCCATCCATCCATCAGGAATTTGTCCAGCATCTGCAACAGAAGTGTTAGCATCTTCACTGAATGCATCAGCGATTACGTTATCTACAGGAAGAACTAATTTGTCTCCAGCTTTTTCTAAATATTCTTTAGCTAAATCCAATTTGTCATCTTCAACTAATGAAGTACCGATTGAACCACCAACAGCTTTAGAGAATGTATATGCCATTCCACCACCGATGATAACTTTGTCAGCTTTTTTCAATAAGTTGTCAACAACATCGATCTTACTAGATACTTTAGATCCACCAATGATAGCTACGAATGGGTGAGCTGGTTCATCAACAGCTTTTCCTAACATTGTAACTTCTTTTTCAACTAAGAATCCTAATCCATTTTCTTTAATATTTGTAGGGATACCTACAGTAGAAGCGTGAGCACGGTGAACAGATCCGAATGCATCTTCAACGAATACTTCACCTAAGCTAGCCCAATATGCACCTAATTCAGGATCGTTTTTGCTTTCGCCTTTTTCGTAACGAGTATTTTGCATTAATACGATTTCTCCATCAGCTAATGCATTTACAGCGTTTTCTAACTCTTCACCACGAGTTACTGGGCAGAAAGTTACTTTTACATCTGGTAACAATTCTTGTAAACGTACAGCTACGCATTCCAAGTTGTTTTTAGCTTTGTCTTCTTCAGTCTTAACTTTTCCTAAGTGAGACATCAAAATAACTTTAGCTTTGTTTTCTACTAAATATTTAATTGTAGGTAAAGCCATTACGATACGGTTATCATCTGTGATAACACCATCTTTTCTTGGCACGTTAAAATCACAACGTACGATGACCTTTTTTCCAGCAACATCAAGGTCTTTAACAGTTCTCTTTGTCATGTATATTCCTCCTACTGTCATTTTTTTGCACATCCATTATATCACTACATAAATTGATTGACTAGTTTTTCACAAGTAAAATCTTTCACAAAAAGCGCTTACATCACTTACTTGTGGTAATTACGACCATTATTGATCATAAAACCACGATAAATCTGTTCCAACATCAAGACACGCGTCATTAAATGTGTAAAAGTTAGATCCGATAATTTCCAACGATAATTCGCTCTAGAAACTAATTTTTCACTTGGTCCTAGACTTCCTGCAATCACAAAAACAATATTTGAATGCTTCATTTGCCACATATCCAAATTTTTCGCAAATGTTTCGGAATCAATCATTTTGCCATGAAGATCAAGTAATACCACAAAATCTTGATCCGATAATTTTTCTAGAACACGATTCCCCTCTTTTTCTTTCACCAATAAAACCTCGGCTTCTCTAGAAACATGCTCATTTGCTTCATCCTTGACTTCGATTTCACTAAACTTACAAAAAGCCGACAATCGCTTCATATATTCTTTTTCCAAAGACTGTAATGCCTTATCTTTATTCTTTCCAATCGCAATTAATTTAATCACAATATCCCTCCTTCATTATTCTCTTGAATGTCTTTCACAAAATAATCATACCGATCCAAAAACAATTTCATCGTTTGATAGCTAGAAGTTGATTTATAATCCACTTCTTCTACCTTACCATCATCAAACGATAAGATTTGAGCATTGGGAAAGCCCAATAATATAGGTGAATGTGTCGCAATGATAAACTGACAATTCTGTTTCACACA
This sequence comes from uncultured Solobacterium sp., assembly GCA_900547815.1. Taxonomy (GTDB): domain Bacteria; phylum Bacillota_I; class Bacilli_A; order Erysipelotrichales; family Erysipelotrichaceae; genus Holdemanella. The sequence goes on along the minus strand of URHY01000002.1, from coordinate 30,517 downwards.
TTCCTCAATCAAATAGAGTAAGGCCAATTGATTCTGACAAGATAAAGCTGCTTCCGGTTCATCTAGAAAGTATAATCCATTTTTATTTGTTTGTTTCATCAATACAGAAAAGAAACTCTGACCATGCGATTGATCATGGTATCTTTCAGAAAAAACACCACGATATTCCATTTCCTTAGTTGCCACATTATAAAAGCTTTCTGCACGCAAAAAATACATCCAATCCGGTTTTCTAGAACGCCATAAACGCATATGTTTGTGTAAACTAGAATACGAATCATACGTAGAAAAATTATAGTTTTTTGTTCCGCCTTCTGGATTCAATCCATTTTTAATCGCAAGAGCCTCTAATAAGGTGGATTTACCACTTCCATTTTCTCCACAAAAGAAAGTTACCGGCTTAGTAAACATGAATTGATCAATACTTCGTAGGCTTTTAATATCTGCCACATAATCATCAATTTCATCCCACAAGATGTCAAATCCATTTATAAACATATATATCACCTAAGAAAAATAGTACTCTATTCGAGTACTAATTTCCATGATGATTCACATAATATATATAGATACATAATCCAATCAAAAGAAACCCCAATATCCAATTAAGCATTTCTCTTTACAATTCCATAATAAACTTTTGAAGTTAATACATAAATCACAATGTAGACTAGGGCAAAAGCCACAAAACACATAGCTGTTGTTCGAATATAAAGCCAAGCATCACTCACAAACAACAAATGAAGTAGCTTTTCAATCATTGGATACGCAAAACAAACATGAAGCCCTGCCACAAGTAATGGCATAAAGAATACCGTTAATACCTGTGAATGAATAGCCTTCTTTACATCACTTTGTTCAAGTCCTACTTTTTGCATAATCTCAAAACGATCCTTATCTTCATAGCCTTCTGTAATTTGCTTGTAGTACATAATTAGAATGGTTGCCATGATAAATAAAAAGCTTAAGAAGATTCCAATAAATAAGATGCCTGCATATAATTCAATCAAGCGTTGTTTCTGATCCGATTTATTCATCCAAATAAAATCATTTATATTCTCATTCTGGCCTAACTTTTTAATAACTTCACGCTCATTCGCATCACAATCAAATGAATAACTCGCAAATATTGTACTCGCGTTGTCGCCATACACATTTGTCTGATCTTCTTGCATCCTCTCTAAAGTCTTTTCTGAATCCACAATAATATAATAATGTTCTGTCACATTGGGATTGCTCTCATCCATCTTCAAGTGGTCCAATTGTTTCTTCACAACATATTCTTTTCCAAATAAAGATAAAGTCTTTTCTTTGATTGTTTCTACGTTGGAATACACATAGATTTCATTTGGCTTTAAAGACCCCTTAATATTTTCATAATCCTGAATATCCTTTAGTGGAAGGCAATAAAATTCTTGAATCTCATTTACGGCATTCATCCCCTCATTCTGGTAATCTGTAATCAAAGTTCCATTCTTTAAATATCCAGCATAGCTCAATTCTTTATACGCAAGAAGATTCTTTGGAACAATGCCCATACGAATCAATTCTTCATTCATTTCATCAAAATCAATATTGGCAGCTTCCCCATATCCATTTCCCATTACACTTCTAGGGTATTGCGAATCCACAATTTCATCAATACCTGACCACATACTGAGTGTTGTAGACAACATCACTAAAACCATTGTTGAAAGAATACAAATATTGGCTAGTCCTACGGCATTTTGTTTCATACGATACATCATGCCAGAAATACTAATAAAGTGATTCGTCTTATAATAATAATTCCTGTTTTTCTTCATTAATTTTAAGAAAGTGATCGAAATCGATGTAAATAATAAATAGGTTCCAATAATGACAAGTACTACAGCCACAAAAAAGACGTAGAGTGCGCTTAAAGGATTTTTAGTCGTAATTGATAAATAGTATCCAATGCCTAGACAAAGAATACCAATAATAGAAAGAACCCATTTGGCCTTAGGCTCTTTTTCGCCCATATGATCGGAATGAAGCAATTCAATTGGACTTGAAATATGAATACGAATCATAGAATAGAAATAGATCAATACATAAATCAATCCAATCACAAGAACGCATTGTCTCATGCCAAAAAAAGAAAAGTAGAAGCCGAGTACAATATCTGCACCAATCATTTTTGCGATGATTAAAAACATCGCTTTATCCAATAAAACACCTAATCCAATCCCTAAAATTAATGAAACAAGTAGAGTTATTAATGTCTCATAAAACAAGACGCGAGCTAAGTGTTTCTTTTCCATTCCTAATATAGAAAATAACGCAAACTCTTTTTGTCTTCTTTTAATCAAGAAACTATGTGTATAGAACAAGAAGATAAACGCAAAGATTTCAATAATCACAATGCCAAAACCTAATAACTGCTTTATAGATGTTCCTCCTACAATTTCATCTAAATGCGGATTAGTTGCCAAAGAAACGACCATATACAACATCATTGTCGTTAAGACACTCGTTAATATATAAGGAATGATGGTACGCGCATTCTTTTTCAAGTTATCTACTGCTAAATTTAAATAGAAAGCTCTACTCATGATGAACACCACCTGTAGCTAGTAATGTCAACGTATCACTAATACATTGGTACATCTGATCTAAATTCTTGTTACCCTTATAAATTTCATGGAAGATCTTTCCATCCTTAATAAATAGAACGCGAGACGCATGACTGGCAGCCTTTGTCGAATGGGTTACCATTACGATCGTCTGTTGATTTTCATTGATGGTTCCAAACAAATGTAAAAGTTCCTCTGTACTCTTTGAATCCAAAGCCCCTGTTGGCTCATCCGCCAAAATTAGATCTGGATTTGTGATGATAGCACGAGCAACAGCTACACGCTGTTTTTGTCCACCACTAATTTCATATGGAAACTTATCTAAAATATCTTCAATCCCTAATTGTTTGGCGATTGGAGTCAATCTTTCTTTCATTTCCGGATATTTTTTCTTACTTAAAACTAAAGGCAAGAAAATATTATCGCGATTATTAAAATTATCTAATAAATTAAAGTCTTGAAATACAAATCCTAAATGTTCTCTTCGAAAGTTCGCAATTTCCTTTTCTGAAATATGCGTAATATCTTTACCATGCAGCAAGACTTGTCCACTTGTTGGTTTATCTAAAGCCGCCAAGATATTTAATAAGGTTGTCTTACCCGAACCAGATTCACCCATGATAGCTACATATTCGCCTTTATTCACACTAAAATTCACATTACTCAATGCCTGTACTTGATTCTGTGTAAATCTTGTTGTATATACTTTTTTCAAATTTTTTACTTCCAATAATGCCATATTCATTACCTCCATGTACACCAAAATTCTACAAAGAATTCAAAAATGCAGCCATCGATTCAGCTAACACTATCCTTACAAGATTGTAAGATTACTCAATTCTTCCTTCAAAATGCGTAAGATCTAATATCACTCGAGTGCCTTCACCAACACTTGATTCAATTGTTATTTTATGATTTAACATATTCAAAATATTCTTACATAAATATAGACCTAGACCACTTGCGGTTTTATCACTACGCCCATTTATGCCCGTATATCCCTTTTCAAACACACGAGTTAAATCACTTGCACTAATACCAATCCCATTATCTTCAATCACTAAAATATGTTTAGACTTCATATATATAGATATCAAACCATTTTCTTTTGTATATTTAAGACTATTTGAAAGAATTTGTTCCAACACAAACACAAGCCACTTTTCATCACTCAAAATAACATCCCCGGTTTCTTTAAAACTCAACTGAATGTGTTTACGAATAAATTCTGTAGAAAAGCGACGAATCGATTGTCGAATCAAATCATCCAATTCTAATTCTTTAAATAAGAAATCCGTGTGCGTACTATTTAAGCGTAAATAGGCTAAAACCATATCTGTATATTGATCCATACGTAAGAGCTGAAGCTTAATTTCACTACGACTCAATTTCTCGTCTTCAAGTAACAATTTCATAGCAGCAATAGGAAGTTTAGCCTGATGCACCCACATCGTAAAATAATCTTCTAGATCATGCATTTTATTTTCCGAAGAAATAACATACTCATCATGATACTCTTTCATAGCCACTAAGATTTTATGATAGTCTTCTCCCATCAATGAAGAATCTTGAAGATCACAAGACAAAGAAACATTACTATTGGATTGAAGTGTTACTAAGGTTTGGTGTTTCTTATAATATTTGTAGTAATCCACACAGAAACAAACCACCAACAAAACACATAAAATCATAAAGGCATATGTAAAAGCTTCAAGTTCTAGATTATAGAGTTTAAATACACATAAACAGATCAAAACACTTACAACATAAATCATTATAAAAAACAATCGATCTTTTAAATAATGACTAAGCAACTTCATATTTTATATCCCAATCCTTTTTTAGTTTGAATAAAATCCACAATGCCAATACTCTCTAACTTTTTACGCAAACGATTCACATTCACACTTAATGCATTTTCATCCACATAAAAATCCGTCTTCCACAAATATTCCATTAAACTATCACGAGATACAATCGTCCCCTTCTTTTCCATAAGCAGTCGAAGTATCTTCGCCTCATTCTTGCTAAGTTCAATATTCATAGATTGAAAACTTACAGTATTATCATCTAAATTAAAGCGTACACCTTGATATTCTAGTACATTATAATTGGATACAAAGTCATAGCTACGTCTTAATATAGCGGTGATTTTAGCGGCAAGAACATTCAAATCAAATGGTTTACACACAAAATCATCTGCACCCTTAGATATAGCCATCACAATACTCATATTGTCTGTAGCACTTGAAATAAAGATAATTGGAACTTTGGATTCTTCACGAATCTTTTCCGTCCATAAATATCCATTTAAATAAGGCAGTGTTATATCCATTAATACTAAGTCTGGATTAAAGGAATGAAATGCATCCAACACATTATAAAAATCAACAACTCGATTAACATCATAGTTCCAAGATTTAAGAAACGATTCTAATTTTTTTGAGATGAGTTCATCATCTTCTACAATCATTATTTTATACATAGTCTCACCCACTTTATTATACTGCAAAGCACAAAAATTCTTTCTAACAATGGTGTAAGAAAAAGAAAAAACTAAGAACACATACGCATTCTTAGTTGTCCATACAAGATACTAAATATTGAGTCCATGTTGGATAGAAATCGCTTTTAAAGTGATAGCCATCATCTGCATATATATATGCTAATCCACCTACGCTTAATGTTTCATCATCAATATATTCAACAAAATCATATTCATCGACAATTTCCTTTAATACAGAATTAAATTCACCTGAATTTTCAACCATTTTTAAACGTTGTAATCCATATGGACTAATAGGAATCATTCCACACACATAAATTGTAGCCTTTGGCACTATTTCATGTATTTCTTCCAAGGCATTACGCACAACTTGTGGATAACCACCCTCTTCATCGTCTCCAACCTTATAGTAAATATCATTTACTCCATATGCCATTAGTACACGTTTTGGATTCAATTCTTTCAATCGATCATTATATTTAGATGTATTTGCGAAGGTTTCTCCATTATCCGCAAAAATGCGTGAAGAATCTAAAAAGCCATAAGAACAATAATGAAGCACCCTTGAATCTCCATAAAACACAAAATCACCTAATAAAGAAAATGGATCTAATTTTCCTTCTAAAATAGCTTTTTCTCTTTCTTTCTCCTTATTTTTCGCAATTTTTTGTGTGACTTTTTTTAAATTTCTATGTTCTTGTGCCTCAATATATTCAACCCCTTTTTTAGGACTGTTTTGAAAAAAAGACACAAACACACATACGATAATCACCCCAAGAATTAATATGCTAAAATGTTTTTTCCTTATTTTTTTCATTGCTATTCTCCCAACACATCCGCTAAAGATGTATCTTCTACAAACGTATTTGTGTTATATAAATACATTACATCCGTAATTAAATCTTCCTGCATCACCTTTTCAATATCATCACGATAATATCTTGGATCCACAATCGTAATACTACGATAATCATTCATGATAAATTGAACAAAGCTATTCGCATAAGAATCTTTAAACAATAATAAATGACGTTTTGAATCATTGTTTAACTCAATTCTTTGAATATCTTTATTCCCGCCTAAAAATACACTATATTGATCCTTTGTCTTTAAGAAACTTGAATCATAAATCGATCCTTTATTTTTTTGTTTAGGTTCTTGAACATAATAATCACTTAAATTCTTATTTACAAAAATAGTAATATCATCCTTAATTCCAAAACTGCCACTACCATTTGCTAAAGTACCACGGAAATTATTCGAAACGACATATTGATCATAATCTTTTAATGAAACATCATCATTTCCTTGTTGTTTTTGCCAAGCTTGATATGTATAGAAAGCACCTAAGCTTGTCCAATGATGGTCACTCTTATAGTACAAATATTCTTCACTGTGCTTTTTTAAAGTTTTTCTTGCATCAAACGAATAAACAGAACTATCTAAAGTATTATAGATTGAATCCATAATTTTTCCTTGATCATTCTCATCTGAAAAATAAGGTAATCGCTTATTTTGTACATATACTGCATTAGGAATCAACATAAATGAAGTATCCACATCAGAATGCTTTTCTGTAAATGCATTGATCGCATTTAAATTTCTTGATAATTGTGTTTTATTTGGAAGTTTTGTATCTTCAATCAACTGCTTACCACATAGATAAATATCATTGATCTTTTTTTGTCCCATTAATTTTAAAACTCCATAGCGAAGGTGAATCAATCCGTTTCGACCCACAAATTGATCTCCAAACCAATTTGACATTTTATTTTCAAAAGAACCATCAACGAATGATGTTTTATTTATCTCAGGAAATTTTTGTAGAGAACGATTTTCCACAAATAAAATATCTTTATCTGGAACAATTATATTGATCACAAGTGCAAGGAGAATGAATAAAGGCATTAGTAGCGCAAGCATTCTTTTTATTCTTTTTTGATATTTTTTCATACATCCACCCTCTAAAACGCGAAATACAAGAACGACTGAAATGTATTTCCAACAATAAATGCCAAACTAATCAAGAAAAGTACACACCAGAAACAAACATTAAATACCACAGCTTTTTGTTTCCAAATATATACAATACGTTTTTCAATCACGTCAAATATTGGCATACTAAAAATGATGGCAATCACAATCAAAATTAAATTTTGTCTCAAAGAGAACAGTACTTGATTATCCCAAATACCATTTGTACCAATGCCAAACAAAGCTAAAATTGTTGAACCCGCATCTTTTAAGCTTGAACTATAGAAGAATACCCATCCAATCAACACAAGAAATAATGTATATATATGCTGTATAAATTTAGGTAGTTGAGAAAGCTTATCTTTCCATACAAATCTTTCTATCAACAATAACACGCCATAGTACAATCCCCATACAATAAAATTCATGCTTGCACCATGCCAAATGCCAGTTAGAAACCAAACCACAAATATATTTCTAATATACAATGAATCTGAAACACGATTTCCTCCTAGAGGAATGTATATATAATCTCTGAACCATCTTGATAAAGAAATATGCCATCTGCGCCAAAAATTCTGCACACTATTTGCGATATATGGATGATCAAAGTTTTCATCAAATTCAAAACCAAATAATCGACTGATTCCAATTGCCATATCTGAGTATCCACTAAAATCAAAATAAATTTGAAGCATATACGCAATGGCACATAACCAAGTACCTAAACAAGTTGTATTTGTAGACAATGTAGAATACATCGAAGATAATTGATCAGCGACAATCACTTTTTTCGCTAGGCCTTTAATAATTCTTTGAAAAGCTTCTCCAAATTGTACAACAGTAATTTTATGTTGTTTAGCCAAAAATGCTTCCATATCATGATATTGAACAATGGGTCCCATGCTGACTTTGCCAAAGAATGATAAGTATAAAGCCAATGACAAAATATTATTTTGTGCATTACTTTTTCCTAGATAGACATCTGCCAAATAAGAAATGGCACTGAACGTAAAAAATGATAATCCAACTGGCAATGCCAACTGAACATGAATGGAAGTAAAGCCAAAAATGAAATTGAAATATTTATAAACCATCAAAATCAACACATGAAACAATACGCCAATCCAGAAAATAACTTTTCGCTTTTTACCTTCATAAAGAGATAACTCTAAACCAGTAAAATAATCCCATAAAATAGTCACAAGCATTAAAACTAAAGATGCAGGTTGTCCCCATGAATAAAATAATAAAGAACAAATAACTAATATACTACACTTACATGTCCATGTAGGAATAAAAGTATATGCCAAATATACTATAGGTAAAAACATAAATATAAAGATTAAACTATTAAATACCATAATTCCTCCTACAACTGTTCTTTATATATAGAAACAACATCATTTGCCGTTTCACAAGTTACATAGATTGCATAATTCATATCTAAAGAAATAACAGCCTTTTTTAATAAAGCAACCTGTTCTACACCATACCCATTAAATGCATTGATTTGTGTATCAATACGCTGTTGCATAGCCTCTTTAAACGCTTCTCCTTGATTAGGATCTTTAAATTTCACAATCACAATTTCACGAACATTCATCGGATCAGATGATTTATAGTATTGAATATTCTCATAATCAGCTGAGTTAATAGACAAATATTTTTTTATTGCCTGCCCACCCTGTTTTTCTAATTCATACGTACCCATGGTTTTTATTACATTTTCTTCAACCACACTAAAATCCGTATCACTCATACTTGGTCCACTTAATTCATTGCATAAGAAAAAACCAAAGAAAATAACCAAGCATATCTTAAGTGCTATTAATATCGCCTTTTTCATTATATCTAATACCCTTTCCCTATTTTTAAATTACCCTAAAATTTTATAACCTCAAAAAATATTATATATACTTTATTCATGATATACAATAAAGAAAAAGGAAGCGATAGTATGATCTATCTTCAAATAGGAATCTTCATTCTAGAAATCATTTTATGCATAATACTAAACAATCTATTAAAAGATAAATTAAACAAAAAAATACGATACGCTATCTGTATCGCATTAGTATTAAACTGTTGGAATATGCGTATGTATCAAGCTATGTGGGCAATACATACATTATTCTGTTTACTTGTATTACTAGCATTATTCAAAAAAAGAAGACCAATATTCTGCATAATAGTATCAGCTATAATATCCACATCCATCGTAACATTCGGATATGTCAATATGTACACGATCCATCAAACCACATATAATCTAAAAACAGAAAAAAGCATAAATCCAACTAAGATCTGTTTCATTTCGGATGTTCATTATCCAAATGCGAATAATCCTCAAAGATTAAAAGAAATCACAAATACATTAATGAAAGTTAAACCCGACTTTTATCTATTAGGAGGAGACTTTGTCGATGAATCCACATCAGAAGAAGATATGAATGTACTATTTAAACAACTTGGACGACTAACTAAAGTAGCCCCTGTTTATTATGTATATGGTAATCATGAAAACAAGATAAAATTCACAAGAGCCAAACTCAATCAAGAAATTAATAAAAACAACATTACCATTCTAAATGATCAAGAAGTACAATTAGATAACATCATTCTTATTGGTAGAAAGGATTACACAAACAAAAATCGAAAGAAAACAAAAGATTACAATCTTACAAATAAAACCTACAACATCGTCCTAGACCATCAACCACAAGAAACAAAAGAAAACATTAAAAAACAATGTCGACCTTCAACTCAGCGGTCATACTCATAACGGACAAATGTTTCCACTCTCTTATTCTTACCATCTACAACCCGATTTTGCGGGTAACTATGGCAAAGAAACATTCAAACATTACACAAAAATCATTAGCTCAGGCCTTGTTGGTTGGGGTTTTCCAATAAGAACAGAGGGTATATGTGAGTATGTGGTAGTCAATGTAACACAAGACAAATAAATTCAAATAATACAAATAAACTTAGTCCTCAAGAACATGTGATGACTGGCACATTGTTGATAATTGTTCAAATAATACAAATAACCTTAGTCCTCAAGAACAGTATGCTTCTTCGCCTTTTTTATCATTTGTTCAAATAATACAAATAAACTTAGTCCTCAAGAACTCACAACTTTCTACTGATATTCTGTAATTTGTTCAAATAATACAAATAAACTTAGTCCTCAAGAACCGTGTTGATTTGTACATAAATATATTACAGTTCAAATAATACAAATAAACTTAGTCCTCAAGAACATATTTTAAGACGTGCGAAACGCTCAAAAGTTCAAATAATACAAATAACCTTAGTCCTCAAGAACAGTATGCTTCTTCGCCTTTTTTATCATTTGTTCAAATAATACAAATAAACTTAGTCCTCAAGAACTCACAACTTTCTACTGATATTCTGTAATTTGTTCAAATAATACAAATAAACTTAGTCCTCAAGAACCGTGTTGATTTGTACATAAATATATTACAGTTCAAATAATACAAATAAACTTAGTCCTCAAGAACTCTTCTAACTCGTCTCTTTTTTCTTCCAAGTTCAAATAATACAAATAAACTTAGTCCTCAAGAACTCGTAATTTGTAGATCTTTCTTTTTTTCTGTTCAAATAATACAAATAAACTTAGTCCTCAAGAACATGTACATTTAGCCTATGTTTTTCTTTTTTGTTCAAATAATACAAATAAACTTAGTCCTCAAGAACACAACTTTTCTTTTTTTGTGTCTTTCTTTTGTTCAAATAATACAAATAAACTTAGTCCTCAAGAACTCCTCGACTTCAAACTGTCTGCCTGTTGTTGTTCAAATAATACAAATAAACTTAGTCCTCAAGAACAGGCCTGTTCAAGGCCCTTTTGGTCCATAGGTTCAAATAATACAAATAAACTTAGTCCTCAAGAACCCAGTTCGGCTGCTGTTCTTGATCTGCCTGTTCAAATAATACAAATAAACTTAGTCCTCAAGAACGTATCCGAAGCATGTACGATTACTTAATAGTTCAAATAATACAAATAAACTTAGTCCTCAAGAACGACGGACAATCTGATTATGCATTCGATTCGGTTCAAATAATACAAATAAACTTAGTCCTCAAGAACTATTTTGCACAGAATAATTTACCTGTGCAGGTTCAAATAATACAAATAAACTTAGTCCTCAAGAACTATATCCTCCTTGTTTATTTTTTATCACAGGTTCAAATAATACAAATAAACTTAGTCCTCAAGAACTAGCTACTCCTAGTGCTAATGCTGTATGGAAGTTCAAATAATACAAATAAACTTAGTCCTCAAGAACGCGTTCGTGCCAGTGGAATACGTGTCATGTGTTCAAATAATACAAATAAACTTAGTCCTCAAGAACATTTTCGGATATGAAACAGTCCAATATCAAGTTCAAATAATACAAATAAACTTAGTCCTCAAGAACATGCCCGTGAACAAGCATATGGAAATCAGGTTCAAATAATACAAATAAACTTAGTCCTCAAGAACATTTGATATGATTTATTATAAGTCTTTTGGGTTCAAATAATACAAATAAACTTAGTCCTCAAGAACTAGGCATGTTAAATGCTCTTGCAATTCCAAGTTCAAATAATACAAATAAACTTAGTCCTCAAGAACTATTATGGACGAGTTACACAGCGTAAAAGAGTTCAAATAATACAAATAAACTTAGTCCTCAAGAACAATAAAACATATGACACTTTGAAGTGGGTGTTCAAATAATACAAATAAACTTAGTCCTCAAGAACTGCTTATTCTCTGTCAGGACATGTGGGATAGGTTCAAATAATACAAATAAACTTAGTCCTCAAGAACTACGTTTTGAATACTTTCCTGCATTTAACAGTTCAAATAATACAAATAAACTTAGTCCTCAAGAACTGTCAGCCTTATTATAGCATATTTATGCTTTATTTACAGTATATCTTGAGTATAAGTATCATTAAAAGTTAGATAAAAAGTTGTATTTTTATCTTCAAATTGTTCCATTAATCGAATGTTTTTTTCTGTTTGTTGTTGCTTATGAAGCATAGTATAAGGGTTTTGTATATAGGAAATGTTATTAAATTGGTTTAAATCATATTCATATTTTTCAATATAATCTTTATCAGAAACAATCAGCATCGATAATTTTTCTAGTTCTTTAATAGAATCACAAACTATATAATCATTATTTAAAAGAAACAAAATATTATCTTGATCAAATGATTTTAACCATTTTAATACAGTTTGTGTAATTGGAAAATCAATGTATATAACGTTAAATTGATTTCTATTAATGAACAACAAAAGATTATAAACCATAACATATCGTTCACCATTTGAAACATCATCTAGGCTTATGTCTAACATCGATAAAAACTTAGAAACATCAAAGTTCGACATTTCAAAATTAATATTACATTCTATATTTCGTGTTAATATCTCTCTCAGTTTATACATGCCATGATCAGTTGTTAAGTTTCTGAGTCCTTCTCTAATAAATTCAAGTGATTTAAAATCATTTTCATTTTCTTGAATAAGATTAGTTGTTTCAATATTGAATATAGATTTTGTTCCAAATTCAAAATTAGAATTAATATCACTACCATATGGGTAATAAATAAAATTAAGCTCAGTTGGTTTAATTGACTGATTTTCAGAATCTAATACTTTACAATAATTTCTTTTCTTTTTAACGAATTGATTTATAAAACAATCTATTATATCTTTTTGTTTAGCACCTGCTAGTACTACTATATTATTATCTTCCGGAATCAAGTAGACAGATTTCTCATGTATTATTTTCACTATTTAGTCCTCCTATAATTAAAGTACGATCTGTTGTTGTAATGTTTTCTTGTAAAGTATAATTACTATTCATATTCACAATGTTTTGATATTGCCTCTCAGTTATTATTAAATATCGTATATCCCCATTATCAGGAACATTGTTTTTAAGTCTTTTTTGAATCGTTTTAGCTGAGTCATTATTTATACATAATTTTGCATAAACTGAATATTGGATTCGTATAAATCCTTCAGTTTTTAAATATTTTACAAATTGTCTGTAATGTCTTTGATCTGTTTTCGTTTCTTGAGGTAAATCAAAGAATAATACTAATCTCACAAATCTACTACTCCCCTCCATAACGAATTCCTTTTGAAAAATCAATTTTCAAAATATCATCTGTTTTTTCATTCAAGAAACCAATATAAGAATCAATTAAATCTTCAATTGCATCTTTTAGACGCATCCATTTCTTATCTATATAAACCTTCGTTTCTAATAGACCAATCAACTCTTGTTTTTGAGCCACATTGAAACTATCTTTAATATTTTCTTCAACCCATACATCTACTATCACTCTTAATGGTTCTATAAAATCGTATGTTAAATTAAACGCATTCGATTCACCAATATGATGAATTCCTAGTTGAGTTAATAATCCTCTAGCTGTTATACATTTTGAAATATAACTAGCTAAAATCTTATATCCATAATTTAGTGCAAAATTTCTAACATCCTTCTTATCATCTCTATAAAACTTTGTCCCAAACATCTTTCCAAAATAACACTTTGCACTCACTGCTTCACGATTTGTTTGATCATCATTATAAACTGAATTCTTATAGCCAATTAAAGTTTCTAATTCATCACAATCCTCATAAATCAAATCCAAAACATCTATTTCAGATTGTATTTTTTGTTCTATTATAAATTTCCATAATTTCTTTTTCCGAGTTATTTTCCAATTAATCTGTTTATTCAATTGCTTAAATACCAAAGAATGATTGTTGAATGGTTGAAAAATACCAATTGGATCATTCTTTGAATCACAAATTATTACATTAATATTATTCTCTACCAATTTTGACAACATTGGAATTGTCATAGTAATTCGATTGTGTGAAAAAATCACTGTATCCAAATCGCATAATGGTATATTCTGATATTCATTTCCTATTGTAATTTTCATTCGATTTAATGTTAATGACACTGTACACTCAGTTCCAATTACTACTGTTTTCCAGCCCATATTAATAAAACTATAATAAAAAATGAGATAGCCACAATTAGCTATCTCTAATAGTTTTCGAATTTAAATCTTATTCTTCCAGACTAAATTCATTTGTATTATTTGACACACTCATTGTAGCACGTCGCTACAAATTTTCCAAGAGAACTTTTCCTTTTTAATCTTAGAATACTTTCCAGGCGCCTTTCTAGGACCTGATATTAATAACTTACCATTTTCATTATAAATATAACGAATACCTAGAATGCTTGATTTGATTTTGATGTATTGTATTTTATTTTCAACATCCGATTTATCATCAATTGTGCTTGCGACAGGCATGTATTGTCCTACAATGGTAGGTGGAGTACAATTTCGATTCACAATCAAATCTAAATAAGCCATGGTTTCTAAAAATTCCTGATAGCCTGTCTTTTCTTTTAATAGTTTCTCAATTGTTCCCTTATAACGATTCAAATCATGAATATCCATTAAGTTATCTACACAATAACTAATGATTTCAGTAATTTTGTAATCCGAGAATTTTTTCTTTCCTTCCGGATTGATTTTTGCCATTTTAAAATCAAATTGCGCAGCTAACTCTTTCTTATAGAAATTAACTTGTTTATAGATTTCATCATAACTAAATACATACAAATGCTTCATTTCTAATTTTTTATTCACTATAGAACCTATATTAAACTTTTGAATTGTGTAGTTATTTGTATCATAAATCAAATCATTTTTAAATACACGCATACGGAAATAACATTCCTTCACATTCCCATTTTCATCTAATAATTCAGGTACTTTATAGTAATCTCTAATTAACTTAACATATTGCTCTTTATTGATTTCACCATTGTTATTTACGATGACTTTTGGAATATGAATTCCAACATGGACCTTCTTTCCCTTCTTATCTGTATATTTATAGAAATCTACTGCAACACAATTTATTGAGCTATAGATACGTTTATCATTGTTTACACCTAAAAGACCTAATACACCTTTTTCTCTAGGTATGTTTTTCTTCTTATCCATTTGCGGATAAATAGTCGCATCAAAGAATGCACCTTTATAGTTTTTCTCTGCTTTTATAGAATATAAAGGTACTGTAGCTCTTATTTGAGAAATTAATGAATCATTATCATTTGGATAATTACCAAATCTCTTAAAATATGCATATTTTATGAATCCATACAATTTTTGATTTTCCGATTTATCACTATCTGGTCCTTGTGATTCCATCATTCTCTTCAAGAATTCTTGATAATACTTATTATTTCCACGTTCATCATAATTTGGAAAATATGTCGATAAAACCATATCTGCAATGGCAACAATTGAAGCATCATGAGCATGGTGTTGATCACCAGTATCACGATTTTTCTTCATATTAAATGCATTTCTATACACCGTTGTAAATGAAGAACGCAATGAAACAATATGAGTATCATAATTATTAACTGTGTTATAAGCTCTTAAAATAGCCATTAGTTCACGAATAATATAACGAGTATCTACTAGATTACGATTAATAAATCCCATTGCTTCATCTGTGGATGCTAATAATAAACGTTTTAATTTCTTATCTGAAATCAACTTCATTTCATTCAATTCGTAACATCTACGTTTGAAATCACTAGATAAGATACGTTTTCCGTTTTCATTCTCCACTGTTTCCGATTCAATATATTCTAATGGAAGTCTGTCTGCTTTTTTTCCATTGATTTCTTTTTTAATCAACATCAAGTTATCCATGGAATTATCTCCAAATCCACGAGGCAAAATATGATCCATTTCATAATCTTCTAAATGTTGAATATCAATTGTATCTCCTGTTACCATATCACGGCCATTTTGACGTATATATAGTTCAACCTTACGCTTATTCTTTTCTAAATAAGGCTCAATAACATCCCAATCTTCCATATATTGTTTTGAAAGTTTGGCCTTTTTCTTCTGCTCTTTCATTTGATTATTTAAGTAATCATACAACTTTTTCATCTGATCAAAATGTTTAGCTGGTACATCTCCATCTTGAGAACTATCTTTTAAGTCTCTTGCTGTTTCAATAACAACACGATCAGGAACTCCATATGTTCTGATAACTTCTTCATATAGTTTAAAACATTCATTCAAAGCTCTAATAACTGGTCTAGCAATTGGAATAAATGGTTTACCATCTTGTATCAATAAATCGATAGACAACTCGTTAGTGTTCTTTAGTAAAGTCATATACTTGTTAGACTCAAAATTAATTCTATTTCCATCCAAGTCCGTTGCTTCAGTAATCAAAGTCATCTGTTCATTCTTTTGATTTTCTGAATTGTCCCTTAACATTTCCTCAAGTAATGTTTCTCCATCAACATTCATTTTTGTTTCCATAATAAATCGTTTAGAGAAAGCATAAAATCCATTTGATTTACATCTTGCTAACTTCTTCGCATCTTTTTCATCTAAATTCAACTTCTTAGTGAAATAATTAATTTTTGATTGTTCTTCATCAAATAAGTTTAAATTCAAAATAATATCTTCAATCTTATCTACTTTTTCTTTCTCATATTCATTAAATAAATCAAGAATAGAATGCAATTCAAATTGAGGGAAAACAGAAATTATATTTTGGTACAAAGTATATCTATTTTTAAACTTACCTTCTTTACGAGAGTCTTTAGGACCAAAAGATTTTAAGTTTAATAATTCTGCAATTTCTTTATGCGAAACATAATCTGTACGCTTCAAGAATAATTCATCAAATACTTTTAATTTATCTTCACGAGTTAAATAATATCGATTTTCATTCTTATCAATTGCGGTAAGAATATTCAATTCATTTAATAAGCTAAATGTCTCTGCAATAAATGATCCTTTTGGAAGTGCATATTCTTCGGGTAAATACGTACAATGTGAAATCATATTCAACTTCCAATTTTGAATACTCTCTTCTTCATTTACTAAAGCATCCTTACAATAGTCATATCCATACTTAAATGTACCATCTTTACGATCAATCCAACTATTCTTAGCTTGTGAAGACAATGGTCCAATATAGTAAGGAATACGTGCTTTAATTGTAGAAATACATGCTTCAATGAAATTATCCGTAATCAAATTAGGATAAAATTCTTGTTGTTTATGCAAAATTTCACTAGCTTCTTTTACATACAAGCCATTCGGATACTTATTCTCCATATTTTTTACAACACGCAAACGCTCTCCAACTGCCTTACTCATTTTTTTCTGAATATTGTTCTTTTCTTCTTTATATTTATCTGGATCTGAATGTTCTAATTTTTGAACATTTAGAACTTCATTTAATTTCTCTACAGCCACTTCACAAATATAATTATGATCCTTTAAAATCTGAGAAACCGCAATTACATCATGAAGTTCTACTGCATTGTTCAAAAATTCATTTAAGCTATCCATCTTCAATAATTCATCTAATTTTACAGATTCTTTAGTTTTATCCTCTTGAACGAGTACAACAGACTCACTAATTTTCTTTAAATCACATTTAAATCCACAGATCAATTTCAATATTTCTAATAATGCATCATTATCCTCAGATTCCACTGTATATTCATCCTTCAACAAAGACTTTAATTCATTAGATTTTACTTTTCCCTTTTCAAAAATAGGTTTTAGTATTGTCTGCTCAAATTCTTTTGTATCTTCTTCAAAATTCACATATTCATGTGTAAACTCATAAAATTGCTCAACAAAGAAATCAAAAGTAATTGGTTCACTGGAGGTAAAATTAATATTCTCCATTAAGAAATGTCCACGAGTACCGCAAATATTATACAAACACAACAAAAGCTCTCTTAAAGATATTTGTTCCTTCAACGCTTTCAATCTTAAATGGTAAACCGTATCCTCTTCAGGACGAGAAAATGTATCTGAATTTGCAGTATAACTCAAATAGTCTCTTTGATTTAATTCCTCTTTTGAAATCAATCCAAATTCTACAAACGCATTCTTTAATTGTTTCTTTCTCCAATTTCTTCTTCTCAATGTTCTTCTTGCCGAACGATTCAATCTAACTTCTTGTGCAGGGATTGCCTGTTCAAACATATGAACTCCCATATCCAATAGTTTTCCCCTAACTTCATCAATTATTGACCAACCTATTGATGTAATTCCAATATCCAGGCCTAATACATACTTATTATCCATTTCAATACCCTCCATAAAGTAATTATGTTACATGCATTATATCACTTATGTAAGCCGTTTCCTATAAATTTATATATAAAAATTGAAATGTATGCTCGTAGCATACACTTTATATAAAGCGTTTTTCATTAATTTGAGTTATATTTTAAAACATTAGCTTTATATTACTCTAATGTTCAACTCCAACTGTTTGATTATCCATGATATTCACCTTCCTTTCCCTAGAATAAATTGAAGAATAGACTGACACTGTCGATAAAGTCATCAACCTTGTCGCCAACTCTATCTAGTCCTTCACCAATACTATCGACAACCCTATAAGCGACTTCGTCAGCTGCATCAGAAATAAAGTCTCCAACACCTCGACCAATATCTTCTAATACTTCTTTGACTTCTCCATCTGTGGCATCCATAACAACCTTTCCTGCAACAGTTGCAGCCACAATACCTGCGGCTACTGGTGCTGCTACCGCTACTAATGGTGCTGCAGCTAATGCTGGTACAGATGCGATTCCAGCTGCTGTTGCTGAAGTTGCTACAGTAGCTGCTGCAGACCCTACATAGCCTGAGGCAAAACCTCTAGCACCATTTGCTGCTGCATGAGCTAACATTTCATCGCCAGATTCACTATTCACAATATCTTCAACGGCTCCAACCGCAACGTTTGCAACTGCGCCGAATGATCCTGCTCGAGTTGAATTGTGTGCGATATTTTCTAAGCTTGTCATCTTTCCTGAAAAAGACTCTGTAATTCTAGAAGTATCCTTTGATGAGATTCCTGTTGAACTCGTTTTCTGAGCAGCCGTATTTTTAGTTGCTGCATTGTAAAGTTCTGTGGTTTCTTTTGTCCCCATAAAATTCGTTCCCTGATACTTTCCATTCATTCCCTGAGTTACCGTTTTGTTCACTCCAGAAGAAGATACAGTATCCTTAAGTTGTGCACGATACTTGACTACACCATCCTTTACACTCACTAAATCATCACGCACTGCATTGGTTTTTGTAGATAGTTTTGTCACACCAAGTTCTGGACGTGTAACATTTAATTTATCTGCATACATAATTTCATGCGCAATACCCTTACTTTGTGAAGAAGCTAGATTTCCCGCTCTTTCAACGACACGTGCATTCACACTTCCTTCATAAATTGTTTGTACAGAATTCAATCCTGTAGATACATTTGATTCATAATTTTTTTGATCTTTATTCATACTATTTTTTCCTCCTACAGGTCATCCCTGTTTACACATGAATAATAGCAGAATAAAAGTAGTTTTAATATGGATACTTTTTTCATTTTATGTACTACTTATTTATTGCTTATAACATTATATTACGAATAATATTATATATTTATGTACTACTTTAATTAGTATATGTTATAATTTATTTGAAAAAAGGAGGAAATTATCATGGATTTTATTGACCCAATACGATTATATTTCACAAATTCTCAATACAATTCTATTTTAGAAGATGCGAACAGATTTCAAATATGCAATAAAAACAAACCAAACATAAATCGATTTATTAATATATTGATTCGAAATTATCATTCTGATTTTGAATGCACAAAACTAAATCCTATAAAGGATTATATTTCCGTAGTAGATACCGTTTATGATCAAACTATACAGATTAAATTAAAAACGATGTTTTATGATATTTCTCTAGAGTCTAGTGGTGAAAAGAAAAATAGAACTATATCATTTAAACCTCAAAAAGATATCTCCGTATTATTAGATAATATCCAATCTAATTTCATTACTCCACTCAACTTGAGCTTTCCTATATACATTAGAATGTTGATTGATTCTTTTTTTCAATTACCAATATATAAAAGAGAAATCTACTTATTTAAAGAAAACTATTCAAAAATACAAAATGCGATTGATCAACAAAAATCAATTTCCATTAAAACAAATGATAATAGTATTTTTGAAATGAAGCCTTACCTAATTATGGAACATAAAGAAAAAATATATAATTACGTGATTGGAAAAGTTAGAAACAATCAAAATGGTTGTTATGAAATCGCAACAAGAAAATTAATGAATATTACTGAAGTGTCTGTTCACTTCAATAGTGAATCTGACATTACATTTTCTGATACAGATTTCAAAACTTTTCATAAAATGATTAAAAATGGTGTTCAATTCAAATATGGAGATAATGAAGAACATATTATTATTCAATTTAACCAAAAAGCATATGAACTATTTAAAATTAGATATTTAAATAAACCTATGCCAATAAAAACAACACAATTAGAAAATAATGAATATCTATTAGAGTTTGACTGTTCCTATTTCCAGGCAAAAACCTTTTTCTATATTTTTGCAAAAGACATAAAAATCATCAGTCCAAAGGTTTTGGCAACAGAATTTAAAAGCTCCTATTTAAATGCTGCAAACCAATACAATCATGAATGAAACGGCAAAACAAAAAGCGCTAACCACCCACTCGTAACGGGATTA
Organism: uncultured Solobacterium sp.; assembly: GCA_900547815.1. Lineage (GTDB taxonomy): Bacteria > Bacillota_I > Bacilli_A > Erysipelotrichales > Erysipelotrichaceae > Holdemanella. The sequence goes on along the minus strand of URHY01000002.1, from coordinate 9,755 downwards.
GCGCTATAACCTAATCCAGAGTGACCACCATATCTAGTAGTCTTTTCTGTACTTGTATTATAACGAGAAAGATGATAAATATCAACTTACCGATTTACACATCTATTTTAAAATATTTTGAAAAACTTTTGACTTTTAATAATCTTTTCACATTGGACCTTTATAATGGAAATGACTACTAGATATGTAGGGTGGTTTTCATGGATTAATCTACCTCCAAAGTCTTTTAATTCCAAAGACGTACGCGAATTCAAGTTTTTGTCTTAGGTACTCTAACATATCTAGTAGTCTTTACTGATTTACACCTCGATATAGAGATGTCATTTCTGAATTCCCCTTTAATTCTGAAGCCATATATTTAACTAAGAATAAGTCTTTATCAAAATTAGAGACCAATTCTTTCTGGTAAATCATCATGTCCTTATCTTTATAATAAGCACCCTTTTTATCTGTAATTAATACAACTCTAAGATTGGGATATTTATTTAATAGTAGTTCTAGAATTCTTTGTTCATCCTGAATTCCATTTTCTAATTTACTCGCATATTCTTTATTCACAAATATTGTATTTACTTTAGTCAAATCAAGATGTCTTACTTCTTTATCCACCATATGTAAATATACCATATTCGATTCATTTAAATAGTTTTCTAAATTTTCATCATTATTATCAATAAATACTGTCTTACAATTCTCATTATGTTCCACTTGAAACTGTTTAAATAAACCTTTTAACTTTTCTTCTCTTACATTTAATTCCATACAATTAGCCTCCTTTTCTTGTACAATAGCACAAAATTCAAAAAAAAGTTTAATACATTGTTTAGAATTTGTATAAAAGCGTATAATACATACAGGAGGAGTTTTAAAATATGCAACCATTTGATAAAGAATATGTCTGTGACATCGCCAAACAAATTTTGAATATTGATTCACCAACAGGCTATACAAAAAGAGCCATTGATTTCATGGACGAAGAAGCCAAAAAATTAGGCTATACAACAGGACGCAACCAAAAAGGAAACTTGTTGATCTATGTAGACGGAAAAGATTCTGAACACACACTAGGATTGAGTGCTCACCTAGATACATTAGGACTTATGGTTCGTTCCATTAAAGACAATGGAAAACTTGCCATTACTAAAGTTGGAGGGCCCTGCTTACCAACATTAGACGGAGAATATTGTAAGATCTATACTCGCGATGGAAAGGTATATACAGGAACAATTCTTTCTTGTTCACCAAGCGTTCACGTATATCCAGATGCTTCAACAGTAGAAAGAAAAGAAGATACAATGGAAGTTCGTATCGACGAAGTTGTTCACTCAAAAGTAGATGTTGAAAAATTAGGTATCTGCAACGGAGACTTCATTTGTATTGATACAAAAACACAAATCACAGAAAGTGGATTTATTAAATCTAGATTCTTAGACGATAAGATTTCAGCTACAGCTTTAATGGGCGTACTAAAATACTTAAAAGACAACAACATTACACCTCAAAGAGACTTGGTCATTATGTTCAGTACATATGAAGAAGTTGGACACGGAGCAAGTTGTTTACCAGAAGAAGTCGAAGAATTGTTAGCCGTTGATATGGGATGTATTGGTACAGATTTAGCTTGTACTGAACAAGATGTTTCAATCTGTGCAAAAGATTCAAGCGGACCATACGACTACGAAATGATTACTCGTCTAGTCGAACTATCAAAAGAAAACAAGCTTAATTATGCCGTTGATATCTACCCACAATATGGTTCAGATGTCAGTGCCGCATTACGCGGTGGTAATGACATTAAAGGAGCCTTGATTGGCCCAGGTGTTCATGCAAGCCACGGAATGGAAAGAACACACTATGATGGTGTAGAAAGCACAATGAAGCTTGTTGTTAGCTATATCACAAAATATTAAAATCCTTTAAAGCAGCTACAATTCCCTGTTCCACATTGGACTTGGTCACATGAGCTGCTTTTTCTTTTACATAATCCAAAGCCTGACCCATCGCAAAACTATGCGTTACAACACCAAACATACTCACATCATTTTCACCATCACCAAATGTGAAGACTTTATCCTTGTCCCAACCAAACATATCCATCATACGAACTAGAGTAGCTCCTTTACTATATCCTTTAGGCAATACTTCAAGTTCTCTAGGACAAGTACGGAACACTTCATATTGATCTTTAAATTCATTTTGAATATCCAAAGCCAATTGGGTAGTAACCTCTTCATCCTCAATAGTTTGAATCTTATTTACAGGATACTTGATTTCACTAAGATCCTTAATATACGTAATCTTAGGATAACCATCACGCATATCCGCAAGCCAAGACCAAGGACCACCCGTCCAAGGAAAATCTTCTGGATAATCCTTTGAATTTCTCAATTCTTTTTTCTTTTCCATAATATGATCAGGAATATAATCAAATAGACCATCACTAAATACAGCCATCGTTTCACAATTTTTATGCATCAAATACGCATATACAGGCTCAACATCTTCCTTATACATCTGTTTTAAAACATGACGCTCATCTTTCTTTACATCATAATACGCAATACCATCTACCTCTAACAAATAGCCACCATATACATCCATCTCTAATTCTTTAGCATAAGGAAGCAATCTTGTATAACTTCTACCGCTAGCAAGCACAAGCTTTGTCCCCTGCTTTTGACAAGCAATTAAAGCCTCTTTTGTTTCTGGCAAAATCTTATTATTTGGATCCAATAAAGTTCCATCCATATCCATTACAATCGCATCTAACATAATCCATTCCTCCGTTTAGATAATAATATATTATAATTTTACAAAAAGTACTTGCATAATACAACATCTTTTGATATTATATACAGGCATCAAGTGAAACACAAATGCCTGAATAGCTCAGTTGGTAGAGCATCCGGCTGTTAACCGGCAGGTCACAAGTTCGAGTCTTGTTTCAGGCGCCACTTGATTATGAAACCAGCATTGCCGGTTTTTTTATTTCTGAATTAAAATTTATCTAAAAAAATAAAAAAAAGTGCTTGCACAACTCTAAATCTTTTGGTATTATATTTAAGCAGTCAAGTGAAAAACAAATGCCTGAATAGCTCAGTCGGTAGAGCATCCGGCTGTTAACCGGCAGGTCACAAGTTCGAGTCTTGTTTCAGGCGCCACTTGATTATAAAACCAGCAATGCTGGTTTTTTTATTATATATAAGGAGCATTTATGACAGAATCCGAATGGTTTGAACAACTTTTTAATCGTCTATCCCACTCCAAATTTAGGAGCAGTTTTCATCTGAAACAAAAAGATAAAAAGTATATTCAAGCCAAAGGAATGGATACCATTGAAAAACATGCCATCGACTTTGTTGAAAAACGATTAGCTCCAGCCTATATACCCAACGATGGTAAACAAACACCATTCAAAGGACATCCTGTATTCATTGCCCAACATGCTACTGGCTGTTGTTGTAGACAATGCCTATATAAGTGGCATAAGATCAAACTCAATCAGCCACTAGGCCCTAGACAAAAGGCCTATATCGTTAAAGTATTAATGACATGGATTCATAAAGAAGTTGATTAAGAAATTGACTTCTTTTTTTTCTTGACTATACTATTCATGGAATTAAATATCGAATATATATTTATACTATGTGTATTATATATAAATGATATAGGAGATGATCTTATGAACAACCACATGGACATTCCATGGCATGAATATACGAACAAAGATTCAAAAGTTAAGATTGAAAATGCAAGTCTTACAGAAAAATCATCCGTTATAGGAAGAATTGGATTGATGCTTCTAGCCTGTGGTACAGGTGCCTGGAGAGTCAGAAGTTCAATGAACACTATTGCTCGTGAACTAAACATTACATGTATTGCCGACATTGGACTTACAAATATTTCCTACACATGCATTGATGGAATTGACTCTCACGCCCAATCCTTGTCTTTACATAATACAAGTGTCAATACATCCAAGCTTGCTCGTATGGAAGACTTTGTTTATCACTTTAAAGACGAATGTAAAACATGCACATGCAATGAGATTCACAATCAATTAGACCAAATCGAAAGCATTCACTCTAGCTACTCCCCCATTATTCTAGGATTAGCTGCAGCTCTTGCCTGTAGCTGTTTTACCTTTCTACTTGGAGGAGGCCCCATTGAAATGCTTTGTGCCTTTGTTGGTGCAGGACTTGGCAATACACTTCGAATGAAACTGATCAAACACAACTACACCTTATTCTTAAATGTAGCAGCCAGCGTTTCTTTGGCCTGCCTTGCCTATGCCTTGTTATTTAATTTTTTAGAAACTTGTTTTGGCATAGCCACACAACATGAAGCCGGATACATCTGCTCTATGCTTTTCATTATTCCAGGCTTTCCTTTCATTACAAGCGGTATTGACTTAGCTAAATTAGATCTTCGTTCTGGTCTTGAAAGACTTGCCTATGCCATTATCATTATTTTGGCTGCTACACTAACTGCATGGATCTGCGCTTTAGTCTTACATCTTCAACCTGTAGACTTTGTGAAACTACACATTTCAACATCAACCAAATTACTTTTAAGATTATTAACCAGTTTTGGAGGTGTCTTTGGATTCTCCATCATGTTTAACAGTTCAAAAAAAATAGCCGCAAGTGCCGGATGCATTGGAGCCATCGCAAACACATTACGACTAACACTTGTCGATTTATCTTTACCCGCTGCAGCTGCAGCCTTTATTGGCGCATTAACAGCCGGACTACTTGCCTCTATGATTAAAGGAAATACAGGATATCCTAGAATTGCCATAACCGTACCATCCATTGTGATTATGGTCCCAGGTTTATACATGTATCGAGCTATCTATAATCTCGAGCTTGCATCTACCATGTCAATTGGAGCTAACTGGTTCATTCAATCTTTATTGATCGTTTTGGCCCTTCCAATGGGACTTATATTTGCCCGTATCTTAACCGATCCCTCATTTCGATATTGCACATAAAAATGCTGAACTTAATCGTTCAGCATTTTTTGTATACATTCATATAAGATACTATTTGAAACTTCAATATTCTTCTCTAAATTATGTTCAAAATGTGTAAATGGTAAAAATACACCTACACAATACTTTCCTTTAAAATCCCCACAATAGAAGAATGCATTATACAACAAATCTTCTAGCTTCATCATAGAATCCCACAAGTTTGAATAGATCTGTGCATCACTTAACTTTTCATGAACCTCTTCAGGCATTTCTTGAACAACTAGAATACCTAAATGTGATTCATTTTTAATTGTTTTAATCGACATATCCTCTTTAAAACTATGCTGTTCTAAAAAACCATACGCTAAGTATCGATTTTTTTCTACAAGCTTTTTAAACATATGCTTCTTTAAATCTGGAATATGAATATCACTTTCTATAATATTTCCATTTTCATCACTTAAAAGAATTGGATTCTCTTTTCCTTTATCATTAAATCGTAATGGAATTAAAAATGCGTTTCTTAATAAGTCAAACATACTATTGCCGCATACAGCCATTAAAAATGCCGATAGATCTTTGTTTTTATATGCAGTAAATAGTGCATTAGTAAATACTTGTTTATCTACAAGTACCCTCTCTTCTTCTACACCTGAATCCTCATCGCAGGCAACACCTTCATAAAAGGCATCCATTAATCGTTTACAAGCTCTAGGATCCTTGGCAATCTTATCAAATAAAGCCTCTGCCTTTTCTTCCCTAGGAAAAATTGTTGGCATACTTATCACTTCTTTTCTAGTCCTTTGGGCAAACAGATACAAGAAGTCTTCCTTTAACACACCTTTTGTATCTGTTTTGATGGCTTGCCTACTCAGACTAAAAGTATTATACTAACACCTATAAAATATGTGAAATGTATATTTTAAATATGCATTATATAAAAATTATATGGAGGTTATACAATGACACTAGACTATTACCGCATCTTTTATTATGTAGCTAAATATAAAAGCTTTTCAAAAGCCGCTAAAATCCTACACAACAACCAGCCTAACATTTCAAGAACCATGAACAACATAGAAAGTGAATTTGGATGTAAGCTTTTAGTACGCTCCCATTCAGGAATTACTCTAACACCCGAAGGTGAACAACTCTATGAACATGTTGCGATAGCGATTGAACAACTTTATCAAGGAGAAAGTGAAATCCTTTCAAATAAAACCTTAGAACATGGACACATCTCAATTGGCGTTAGTGAAACGGCTCTAAATATCTTTTTATTATCCAAGCTTGAACATTTCCACAAAGCCTATCCCCACGTTAAAATCAAATTATCCAACCACTCCTCTATTCAAGCTGTTGACGCCTTAGAAAAAGGAATTGTCGATATTGCCGTAGTCACAAGTCCAATCAACATCAAAAAGCCATTACATACTACTTCACTCTACTGCTTTGAAGAAATATTAATTGGTGGAAAAGAATATGAAAGCTTAAGCAATGAAATTCTAGACATCCAACAAATCTCGCATTATCCATTTATTACCTTAGGCAAAAACACAAGTACATATACCTATTATTCAAACTTGTTCTTAAATCAAAAAATTCCTTTTCATACCGATTTAGAAGTGGCTACTGCCGATCAAATATTTCCATTAGTCAAGCATAACCTAGGCATTGGATTCTATCCAAAAGAATTGATTTCAAAAGATTCCGACATTTTTGAAATTCAAACAAATATAAAAAATCCTGAACGAGAAATTCTTCTTGTCCAGGATGCAAGTCGAGCAACCAATATTGCCACACAAAAATTCATTGATACACTTTCTTTATAATTCAAAGTTTACTAAAGTCCTACTCATTATTTTAATTTATGCAAATAATTCAGGGGGACTTTTTTTGTTAACCAGACTCCATTTACAGATCTATAAAACTCATACCCATCCTCATGCATTTGTTTTGAGTTAATCTGAAAAATCACTACTTTTCCATGCCTTGCACCAACTATTTTTGCAGTATCCATATCGTTTGATAAATGAACATATAATCTAGACATTGGAAGCAAACCCTCCTGTTCAATAGAATTCACATACTTTTCTGCAGTTCCATGCCAAAGAATATCCGGTGGAGTGACTTTTTTTAGTTCTACATCTACTGAAATCGAATGCCCCTGATTTGCTCTAATTAATGTTTTATCATCATTAAATGAATATCTTTGTTTATTATCTGTAGAAACAATTTCTTCCAAATCATCTTTAGAGAAACTATATTGCACGTTAATTCCTTTTATAAGTTTTTCAACATTAGCCCAACCATGTTCATCCAATTCAATTCCAATTGTTTCAGGTTTATGCCTCAATATTAACGCTATATATTTACTAATTTCAGTTTTATTTTTCATACAATTACTCCATCTTCCCTTAGTCTAACACAACCTCGGCATTGGATTCTATCCAAAAAATTCTGATATTTTTGAAATTCACATAAATATTAAAAATCCTGAACGAGAAATTCTTCTTGTCCAGGATGCAAGTCGAGCAACCAATATTACCACACAAATATTAATTAATACTCTTTCTTTATAATTCATAATTTACCAAATATGCATCACATGCTGCATCACTAAACTTACAATTGTGATACCACACCAACATGTTGCACCAACCGCAATTGGCTTTCCACCCGTTTTGATCAACTGAATCACATTGCTGTTAAGTCCAATGGCTACCATAGCCATAATGATCAAAAACTTAGATAATTCTTTAAGTGGTGCAAATACACTAGAGTCTACTCCTAAATTTACACATACGGTTGTAAAGATTGCTGCCAAAATAAAATAAAGTATAAACATTGGAAAGGCACGTTTCAAACTAAAGTTTGATGCTTGTCTTTCTTTTTTAGCACGAACAAAAGATAGTCCGAGTGTAATTGGAATAATCGCAAGTGTACGAGTCAACTTTACTGTTACTGCCTTATTTAATGTGGCACTGCCAAGACCCCACATACTATCCCAAGTAGAAGCTGCAGCCGTTACACTTGATGTATCATTAATGGCTGTTCCTGCAAAAACGCCAAAGGCATCGCCATGCATTGTATCAAAGCCAAGTGCTTTTCCTAACATTGGAAAGAAAATAGCGGCTAATACATTAAAGAAGAAAATGACCGCAATGGATTGGGCAATTTCATCATCATCCGCATCAATCACAGGTGCCGTTGCCGCAATGGCAGAACCCCCACAAATCGAAGAACCAACACCAACAAGAATCGACGTATTTGAAGGCACTTTCAAAACTTTCTTCATAATCCACGCAAGCACTAAGGATGTAGTAATTGTACAAAGAATAATTGGTAAAGATTGTTTACCCGTTTCAAAAATAACACCTAAATTCATTCCAAATCCAAGTAATACAACAGCCGTCTGTAAAACTATCTTAGAAGTCCATTTAATACCAGCTTCTGCTTTTCCTTTATCATTCCAAAACATCGCGATAATCATTCCTGCAAGAATCGCAATGACAGCCCCACCAATGACTGGAAACATCTTTCCAATGATCCATGATGGAATCGCGATTAAAAGACAAACCAAAATGCCTTTTCCATATTTATTTACAAAATTCATTTAAAATTCCCTCCATGCGAAGAATTGTATCACTATACAACAATAAGGTAAAATTATATAATTCTATTGAACAATAATTATTTCTTATCAATAGAGGTACCTATGCTAGATTATCGAACAAAGACATTTCTTACTGTATGTAAGACTTTAAATTTTACAACAGCCGCCAAACAATTAAATATCACACAACCTGCCGTATCGCAACACATCCATTTCTTAGAAAAACAATACAATACCACATTATTTGCATACAAAAATAAAGAGTTATCACTAACTCCTTCTGGTGAAATACTATATAAGCATCTATTAGCCATGAAAAATAATGAACAAGCCATAATGAATGAAATCAACAATATCACATCCTACATTGAAACACTATCCATTGGTGTAACTATGACCATTGGTGAATATGCGATTGTAGATAAATTGGCAAACTTTATTATTCATCACCCAGAAATCAATATTCACCTTCATTATGGCAACACATCTAAACTGCTCGAATTACTCGATCAAGGTCAAATCAGTATGGCCATTGTCGAAGGAAATTATTCAAAAGAAAACTATTCTCACATAAAATATAGCACAGAAGACTATATTGCCGTCTGTGCTACATCCCATCAATTTAATAAAGAACCTCATACCATTCATGATCTAATATCTGAACATCTTTTAGTGCGTGAAAAAGGTTCTGGAACAAGAAATATTCTTGAACAAAGCCTAATTGCCCATGGTCTACATATTTCAAATTTCACACATTATACACAAGTTGAAAATATGCATACCATCATGAATCTATTGAAAAAAGATTGTGGAATTTCTTTCATATATAAGATAGCTGTAGAAAAAGAATTAAAATCAAAAGAACTCAAAGAAATTACTTTAGATGATTTTAAACTACAACATGACTTTGACATCATTTGGCAAAAAGAAAGTATTTATGCTGATAAATATCTTTCAATCAGTAAAGAATTTATTTAACTTCCTTTAAAATTTCTTCAGCAGTGACACCAAAAAGCTTAGCTAAAGCCATTAGATTCGTTGTACTTGGATCCGATGCACCCGTCTCCCTTAATTAAAGATATTGTTGGGTAAAAAAGAAAGGTCAGTCGATTTTGCCGATGAAGCGGTAGTAGATTTCTACTTCCTGCTCACGGCTTCCGTCCT
>URHY01000001.1 GCA_900547815.1 uncultured Solobacterium sp. | reverse complement strand
ACTATAGCATTAAGGAGGCCCTATTACACCGGTTGTCCGTCATGTTGCACCGATTCAAACGTCATTCGAAACCGGTATGACCGCTAGTGGCGCACCGAATTAGCCGTCAATTGCACCCCATTAGCTCCATATATAGGAAACTGGCCTTCTGTATATTCATCAAAATCAGATTCTTTTGACGAAGAACTATTATTTTCTAAACATTCATAAATGTGAGTGTTCGGCTTTTGACTTCCGATAACTTGTTTACTAATTTTCTTTTTTAAAGCTTTATAATCTTCAATGATTTTACTTTGAGTTTGGATTTTTTTCTCAATTTTAATCATCAGATCAACAATTTTCTTCTGTTCTTGTTTTTCAGGTATAAACATTTTAAGCTCATTAAAAGCTGATGATGAAATGCCATAAATCTTACTTCCATTAGCAATTTTAAATATTTGCTGTTTCATCGCACTCGATTGGAAATAAAACCCTTTAAATCCATTCACAATTAAATTTGTTTTATTTTTTGCATGTATTGTGTGTAATCCTGAAACTATCTTTTGATCACCAATATCTAACATTTCTACTGGCCTTCCTACATCTTTCCTGTCTTCAGACGCGTCAGCTAAGATCAAATCTCCATTTTGAATTAAAGTATGTTTCAATGGAATAAATGATTGATTGATGTAAGGGAACAATCTATCTTCTCCGGCAATACAAGTAGTTTGAAAACCATTATGTATCAAGCCATAATGTAGATTTTTTAAAGAAGAGTCTTGATCGTATGCTAGTTGATCCCAAGATAAAGAATTTGTAGGAAATGTAGTCAATAGTTCTGAAACTATGTAATTATTCCACGGTTCTATGAATTGAGGAAATCTCAAATTAGGAACATTTGGGTTTTTATTTTTCTTATCCATAGCATTAATCCTCCAAAAGTCCAAGTTCTTTTAAGTATACATCGATCTCTTTATCAAGCTCATCACGCTTAGCTTCAAGCTCTTTGATTTCTTTCATAACAGCATGAATATCGATTTCTTCTTCCTCTTCAAATGTATCTACATAACGAGGTATGTTTAAGTTATAATCATTCTCAGCAATTTCCTCTAAAGATGCACAATGAGCATATTTTTCAACATCTTTACGTGCTAAATATGTATCCATGATTTTTTGAATATTTGCATCAGTTAATCTATTTTGATTTTTACCTGATTCGAATTCTTTTGAAGCATCAATAAAGAAGATATCATCATGTGTTTTACATTTTTTAAATACAAGTACACATGTAGGAATGGATGTACCAAAGAATAGGTTTGCTGGTAATCCAATAACTGCATCTAACCAGTTCTTTTCTTTGATCAAATATTGTCTAATAACTCCTTCTGCAGCACCTCTAAACAAAACTCCGTGTGGTAACACAACAGCCATTGTTCCTGCATCATCTAATAAATACAGCATATGTTGTACGAATGCATAGTCTGCTTTTGACTTTGGTGCTAATTTTCCATATGCACTGAATCTTTCATCATCTAAAAATTTAGGATCTGCAGACCATTTAGCACTGTAAGGCGGATTAGCTACTACTGCATCAAATCTCATTTTCATATGTTCTTCATTTGGATGTTCAAGTGTATCATTGTTTTCAATATCAAAGTGATTAAATGGAACGCCGTGTAATAACATGTTCATACGCGCTAAGTTGTATGTTGTTGATACTTTTTCTTGCCCATAGAAAGATACAACATCTGTTTCTTTGGCAACACGTAACAATAATGATCCTGATCCACAAGTAGGGTCATATACATTTTTTAATTTTGACTTCCCAACAGTTACTAATTTTGCTAATAATTTTGATACTTGCTGTGGAGTATAGAACTCTCCTGCTTTTTTTCCGGCAGATGCAGCAAATTGACCAATTAAATATTCATATGCATCACCTAAAACATCAATTTCAGCATCTTCATAATGGAAATTAATGTCATCAATTTTTAACATTACTTTCGCAATAAGCGCACTTCTGTCTGCTTCACTTTTCCCTAATTTTGAGGCATTTAAATCCATGTCATCGAATAAGTTTTCAAAATCTCTTTGAGAACCTAATCCTATTGTTGATTCAGTTAAATCATTGACTGCCTTTGCTAACATAGAAATATCAAATTGTTTTACATTGATTTTATCAATTAATGTTGACCAGAGATTAGCTGGTTCAATTACATATCCTAATCCACCTTCATCATCTACCAATGCATCAATAATATCCTGTTTAAAATCTTCATCTTTCCATGCATCAGCATAAGAAATATCGTCGTCTTCTAATTCTTCATCTACAAAATTTGAAAGTTTATCTGATAGATAACGATAGAAGATTAATCCTAAAATGTAATTTTTAAATTCTGAAGCATCCATGCTTCCTCGTAAATCATTTGCCATTGCCCATAATTGAGTGTGTAATTCTGCTTGCTGTTTAGCTTGAATTTCTTGTGTTTCCATAATGTCCTCCTAAAGTATATTTTCAAGTTTTTTATTTAATAATAGTTGTTTCAATTCAATTAATCTTCGTTCATAACGATTTTTTCGAATTGATTGATAATAGATTTTACCAATAAGGATTTGTTTGTTTATTGGTGGTAAATCCAATTCTAAATCTCTTATAACATCAAGGGTTATCATTTTTACGTATGATTGTCCTTGCGTACTACTTGTAAGTTGATGCTTCATTATTGAATTTTCATTAAATAGCCAAGCAAAGTAATAAGGATCCAAGAGATTTGTATCATTGACTCGAACTAGACAAAAATTAGAAAGTAATAAACTATTTGCGCGCTCTTTTGTTATTACCATAGCCATCTGCGAAGATAAACCAATTACAATATCATTTTCTTTTGTTAGTAAACATTTATCAACTTTTTCTATGTCAATTTTGGAAATGATTTCATCAAATGAAGAATCATCCTTTCCACAAATATAACTCAATTCCTGCATACTAATTGTTGATATTTGTTTAAATGATTGAAGTTCAGATTTTGGCTTTACTCTTGTAAGAATGGTACCTAAACTAATTTCTGACAAATCGGAAAGTTTTGTACTCATCGTTTAACCTCCTTTGCAACTTACATAAATAGCATAATCCAAGAGAGATAAAAAGTCAATAAAAAAAGTGCAATTTATTTATATTGCACTTTACATATATTTAATGACAACATCTTTTATAAATTGAGTAATCGTATTTGTTATAGAATTTTTAGCTCTCATACTAGAAGAAAAGTTATTTTCTTCTTTTTCTCGTTTAATTACATCTTTTGTAAGATCAGATTTAATGTCATTTTTATCTACAAATCCACCAAACTCATAATCACCAATCAATCTATTAATTTTAGGTTCAGGTATTTGATATTTTACAGCAACTTCTCGTATTTCGTTGGTACGTTGTTCTTCCATATATTGATTATATTCATATTCAAAATCAGCATCGGGATCCATCTCACTTGCAATACTCTCAATAAATCCGTGAATCAAATCTGATTTCATGTATAGCTCTGGATCAGTTGCAGATTCAATCATCTTTTCAATTTCATCTAAAGTTTTACGACGTTTTTCTCTAGATGGTTCACTTACAGCATTTTTAATTAGCTCTAAGATATAATGAACGTTGATTTTATCATTTCTAAGAAGTTCAATGTCGAAACTTACGTCAGAAAGAATAGATGCTTTTTGCTGATCTGGTCGGATATCTCGATAGATTTTTTTATATTTACTTACAAAATCTTCATATAATTGATTTGACATTCCAAGTTCATCTTCAGTAAATTCGAACTCGTCAAATGTTTTTAATTTAACCATTAAGCGAACTAATTCACGGAATAATAACACAAATTTATATTCTTCCTGTTCGTCTCCACCATGTTCTGCTTCTTCTGGAGAAGGAGTATGTTTTAATAGTTCTTCAACAGCTTTTCTAAATTCATCTCTATAATATTCATATGGTTTCATTAATACTTCATCAGCATTATCTGTCAATGAGAACAACTTAACCGCATCGTCAACTGCCTTTTTGTTTGTTTGAAAACATACAATGTTTCCATATGGCTTATTAGCTGTTTCGATACGATTTGTTCTTGAAAATGCCTGGATTAGATCATGATGTTTTAATCTTTTATCAACATATAAAGTATTCAATCTTTTTGCATCAAATCCGGTTAAGAACATATTAACAACTAATAAAATATCTAACTCTGTATTTTTTACTTTTTTTGATACATCTGTAAAATATGCAGGGAAAGTATTGGTACTATAATTTTTATCAAACATTCGATTATAATCTCTAATCATTCTTTCAAGTGAATCACGAGAATGTTCTGTTTCAAGTTCTCCATCTTCATTTGCACCAAAAGTAAAGATTCCGGCTATTTTTAAATCAGTATTACGCTTTTTAAATTCATCATAATACTTAATAAGCATTGGAATACTACGAACAGTAAATATAGCATTGTATCTTCTATTGTTAGTTTTAGAATTATGTATTTTTAAAACATAATCAACAATGTTAGAAATACGCTGATCATCCATTAAAACTTCTTCAGTATCAATAGCTTCAACTTCTTCATCATCCTCAATATCTACAGTTGAACTAATTGTTCTAACATAATCAACATTAAAGCCCAAAACGTTTCCATCGGCAATTGCATTTTTAATCAAATAATGATGGACTAATTTTTCAAAAATGTCTGCTGTAGTTCTACCATCCTGACTGGCATTTTCTGCAAAACGCGGTGTTCCAGTAAAGCCAAAATACTGTGCTCTTGGAAACTTTTTCTTTATCATTTTATGCATTTCACCAAATTGGGATCTATGGCATTCATCTATGATAAAGACAACCTTTTTTCCTTCAAAGCGATCAATAACATCCTGATACTTATCATTTTTACATGCGTTAGACATCTTTTGGATTGTTGTAAGAATAATCTTCTTTGAAGAATCTTTCATTTGAGCAATTAATGTGTCAGTGCTATCAGTCATATCAACCGTATCTTTCTGGAAACGATTGAATTCTTCAATGGTTTGACTATCCAAATCTTTTCTATCTACTAAAAAGAACACTTGAGCAACTTCTCGGTTTGTGCTTAATAACTGACTTAATTTAAAAGATGTTAATGTTTTTCCAGAACCGGTTGTATGCCATACATAGGCATTGTTATTTGTTTCATAGGCTCGTTTCATTAATTCTTCTACTGCATAGTATTGATAAGGTCGCATAACCATTAGATTTTTTTGTGTATCATCTACAACCATATATCTAGAAATCATTTTAGATATATGGCATTTAGGTAGGAAATCTAATGCAAAATCATATAAATTATCTATACGATTATTATTCTTGTCTGTCCAATAGAAAGTGTATTGGAAGTCCATTTCTTTATCACTGTTTGCAAAATATTTAGTATCAATCCCATTGCTGATAATAAATATCTGAACATATCTAAAAAGATCATTTAATGAATGTTTTTTATAACGAATCACTTGATTAAAGGCTTCTTTAAAATCAATACCTCTTCGTTTAAGTTCTATTTGAACAAGTGGCAGCCCGTTGATAAGTAAAGTAACATCATATCTATTTTCATACTTCCCAACCATAGTTACCTGATGAGTGACCTGAAATTCGTTTTTGCACCATTCATTATTTTTAGTGTTAAAAAGTTCTATGTATTGTGTACTTCCATCGTCCATTGTTATGTCTTGAAGACTTCTTAAGGTTTTAGAACTTCCGTATACACCTTTCCCTTGAATTTTCACTAATAATCGCTCAAATTCTTTATCAGACAATTCATGACCATTTAATCTTGAGGCATTATGTTTATTGACTTGCTTTCTAAAATTCAAGTGCAAATCATCAATATCGTTAATTTCAACAAACTCATAGCCATCAGCACATAACTGTTTTATTAAATTATCTTCTAAAGTTTTTTCACTTTCATATCCTAAATTACTGCTCATTTAATATCCTCTCCAATCTCAAAGCTTTAACATTAAGGATTCTACAAACTAAAATAATAATCTCTTATCTTTTGCGACATTAGATATCTTCTTCTGGCTAAAAATTCATAATAAGTGTTAACATCGTAATTTACAAATTCTTCTGGAATGCAGTTTTGTTTGAATGATTCATTCAATTGTTCTTTAGTTAGTATTCCACCAATAACCGATTTTTTAGATTCTATTTGTTCAAGAATTTTTGCCATATAAATATTTGGTGCATCATCTTTTATTTGAATATTAATTTCAGATTGGGTAATCGCATAATTTGCAATTTGATTGTATTCAGACCTAGAGTTGTGACCATTTCTTTGTAAATATTTTTTAGGGAAAAGATGATGAATGTCTCCTCGGTTAGAAATTAATGCGCCTACAGTAATTTGGCTAGATAAAAAGCCTTTATCACCTGAATGCACCTGAGCCATTAAATATAGTTTAAAATATGGACTACTTGCAACGGAAGTGTTTAATCTTTCAGGTAGTATATGTTCCCAATAGGCATCTGATAATTGCCCAAGTTCAACACTCTTCAAATATTCCTCTGGGTCATTTGCATTAAAACGCTTAATATCATAATCAAACATGGATTCAGGAGAGCCAGAATATCTTCCTGTAAGAATTGATAATACAAGCCATTTTCTAACTACCGTTTCTATAGTGTTAGGATGTACACCTTTATCTCTAAGCAAGATGAATAGTGCATATGCAAAATTTAAAGCATTATCAGATCTAATTAAAGAAGCATCAATAATACCAGC
Organism: uncultured Solobacterium sp.; assembly: GCA_900547815.1. Lineage (GTDB taxonomy): Bacteria > Bacillota_I > Bacilli_A > Erysipelotrichales > Erysipelotrichaceae > Holdemanella. Next base: position 67,917 of record URHY01000001.1, on the reverse strand, counting down.
TGATTTCAAAATCATCATGTAACGATCGTAATTTGTTTTATTAATAAATTTCAGTACGCCATCATGCAATCTATCGTAAGATTTTTCTGCAATTTCTTCTTCATAATCACGTGTTTCAAAATTTCTTCCAGATAACAAATTCACTAAATCTGATAATTTTCCTCTATGAAATTGTGAAGTAAATGCAACACGTAAAATGTCTGTATAAGTCGGAGAATATATATCATCTGTATTATCGGTAATCCATTGAATTTTATTAAATTCATCCAATTTTGCAAATTCTTGATCATTAGACTTTATTGTTTCTAAATCCATAGGCCTCTGATTTAAATGACAAAAGTAATCAATTGTTTTTCGAATAATATCTCCACCATATTTTTCATTTGAAGATATTTTGCTCATTGCAAAATCAGCTTGAGATAGAACTGTTCCTTTTGAATTAATGCGAATAAAAATATCTGTTACTGTTTCAATATCCAATTCTTGATTTAATTCAATAACACCTATACTGTTTCCTAAAATTCCTTTCAACTTAACAAGTGTATTGTTAATATCAGAAGGATTTGAATCATTTTGGTTGCCATACTGTATAGCAAAATTAAAACAATTGAAATCAGGTTTAAAAACTTCAGATATATCATTGATATATTTACTGTCCTTTTCGAGTGCTGGATTACAAACTTCAAATTTTTCATCAAATGGATTAAATGAAATTTTAATCGGAATTTTTTTATATTCCTGATTAACTACTTCTTGCCCAGTGATTGCTGCAGTTAGGGCTGTAATTCGTTGCTGTCCATCAATAACAATTTTTTTACCATTACTAAAAGTACCGTCTTTTAATTTAACGTCTGGATTTTTCCATATTATTATGTAACCTACTGGATAACCTTTATATAAAGAATCCATCAAATCTCTTACTTTACTGGCTTCCCAAACAAATGGTCTTTGCATTTCTGGAATTGCAATTTCGCCACTATTGATCCAAGAAATAATATTTTCAACAGAATGATTATTAACACTATACTTTGCCATTTTATTCTTCCCCAACTATCTCTACAATATCATCAAATGTGCAATTTAATGTTTTACACATTTTAATTAAAGAATCCATTGAAACTGTTTGATTCTTTGAAAGTTTTGCTAACGTTCCAGGAGTAAGTCCTGCAATTTTTGCAAATTCAGTTTTCTTCATACCTTTATCAATTAATAATTTAAACAAACGATTATAACTAATTTCCATATGATTAGACCTCTTTCTTTATTTTCAATTATAAAGGAATTATGTATAAATAGAAACATAAATATCACCATTTAGTGATATTTTTTTATTTTATATTTATTTTGTTTTAGTTATTGATGAACTAACTTTCACATGTTCTAATAATGTTAATGGTAAGAATTCGGTCTCCTCCAAACTCTTTTCAAATATGAAAAGAGAATTGAATCAAAAATACAACTTATTGGTACAGATCTCTGTTTCAGACAGTTGATCTGTTTTTTTTATCCCTTTCAAGGCTAAAAAAAGCCTTTTTTGTGGACTTTCAAGTGAAGGGGAAATTGTTTCTCCTTCACAAAAGGAGGAATAATTAAATGTATAACTATGGTTACGAAAAGAAAAAGTATTTAGAAGAAAAAGAAAAAGAAGAAAACTTACTACGATTATTAGGATTTCCTGAATGGAAGATTCAGTACCTTCGAGAACTAGATGATTTTGATTTCAACAAAAATCGCAGTTTTCACCGTAATGAATCGCCAACTGAAGTAAAATTTTTTCTAAATGAACCTTCTGAAGATTGTATAAGTGAATATACATGGGAAGATGTACTAAATGGAGTAAACGATGCCGTTGTTTATAAGCATTTGAAAAAGTGTGATCCTGTCATGCAGAAAATCATTGTAATGTTGAAAAACAAGTATTGTGTACGGGAAATTGCTGAAGATTTACATATGACGACCAACGCAGTTTATAAAAGAATCGAAAAATTCTCAAAAAAATGTAAAAAGAGAGGCTAATAATTGACGATTTCAAGGACTATCTAGTGAAGGGGGATATATATCTTCCTAGTAGCTCTTTGAAAACAGCATAACAACTGTTAGATACAACACTTATATATTCGAGCTATTTCACTACTGCGCGATGATGTTTTTTAACGAGCGATGATACTTTAGATTGATAAACAATTTTGCTGATTGTGCCATGACAATATATAAGATAATGATACTTCTAGCGACAGGCTCAAGCGTGATATGGGTTGGTGCGATGCCAATGAAAGATAATTAGCAACTATCTTGTCTAATAGGATTCCTTTGTTTTCGGGTAATCAGGTGATAAATAGAAAACACGATAAATATTTTATTTTTAAACATCAACCGGGACTAGCTCCCGGTTTTACATAAGGAGTGAATATGCATGAAAGTAAAAAGAGGCGAAATTTATTTAGCGGATTTAAGTGATGCATCAGGATCTGAACAAGGAAAAGTAAGACCTGTTGTGATTATTCAAAACAATCGTGGTAATAAATATAGTCCAACAACTATTGTTGCTTGTTTATCTTCCAAGATTTATACAAAACATCATTTACCAACACATCATCTTTTACCAGAAGGTATTGGATTGAAATATAAATCTATGGTCATGTGTGAACAGATTCGTGTCATTGATAAAAGTAGATTGTTAAAGAAAATTGCTACAGTGGGTAGATTAGATATGATGGCGATTGATCGAAAAATCAAAATTAGTCTAGATCTACGTTTACATAACCAAAGAAAATAGCTTTGGTTATGCTCCCTTTCCTTATGGAAGCAGTCCTTTCCCAGCTGCTTCCTTTTATTTTGTAGGTGAGAATTTAAATTTCAAAGATTTTATAGTAAGGAGGAACAAAGAGATGAAACCTGTTATGTGCGAAAAGAAAACATATACGGTTGCTGAAATTATGCAAATACTTGGTATTGGAAGGACAGCAGCCTATGACTTAACAAGAAAAGGATTATTCAAAGTCATTCGTGTTGGAAAAATTCTTCGTATTAACAAGGAATCCTTTGATCAATGGTTTGACAGTCAACAATAAAGGAGGAATGAGGGATGGCTGTGATTTTAAAATTGGGAAAGAAATTTCAAGTAACTTACGAGGTAGTCACACCTGCAAAAGAAATAAAAATGATTAAGGAATTATTCGATAACTATGAAGATGCAGCTAAACGAAAAGAATTATTAGATGGTGAGACATGTATGTTTTCACCAGATAGTTTATTTGTGGATGTAATGGAAGATTGGCTTGCTGATCCATATTTCAGAGATCATTTAAAAAAATATCACGAGGCTCAAAAAAACTATGATGTGTATCTTCGTAGCCTTGTAGAAACAACTAAAGTTAAAGATGTTGATTCAGCCTTTGCAAATTCTATTATTAACCAGCTCTGCACAATCAAAAGTATAGGAAGGAATAGTACATTGTCTGTAAAGACGATTCGAGCCTGTAAGCTATTGCTTATAAGTACGTGTGATCATGCAATTAAGATGGGAATCATGGATGAAAATCCATTTAATGAGATTCATATTTCAGATCCGAATGATTTTAAAAAAAGGCCAAAGAAATATGCAGATTGGACTTATGAAACCATGCTTCAGATTTTTGATGGCTGCAAAGAGGAAAAACTATATGTCATTATGCAAATCGTATTTGCAACCGGAATGAATGTGACGGGTGTACTTGGTCTAGTATGGTCAGATTTTTATCATGAAAAGGATAAGTACTATATTCGAACAAATAAAATGATGGAACGCATGTATGAAAAAGAATTATTCTTCCTTCCTGAATCCTACGTAATCAAAAAATATGTTCATGATAAAAAGATTAAATCTAAAACCCAGGTTGTTCATCATTATGTGGATAAAGAAAATATATATTCTATTCCACGTACTCTGTATGAATTGTTACAAAACTGGAAAAAACGTTCTAAAGACATATTCCAGTTTGATACAAGTCCTGATGCATTGATGTTTACAACTTTTGGAATCAGTCCATATGATGATCGTTTATTGCTTAAACATTTAAATCAAACAACATGCGCTTTGGATCTTCCAAGACATACACTAGCAGGATTGAAATTCTTTTCCGGGAAAGTTGCACCAGATGGAAGATCTTATAGGGATATTTATTATTATGAACACAATGATATTCCCTTTAGCTATTCTGGTTTAACTGCCAAAGAAAAAACAGCGAAAATCAACTCCGAATTTTCAAATCAAATGAAAAAAGAATTGCCTGATAAAGATAAAAAAGATGCGGTAGATTTAGTCAGACAGCTTAGTGAGGACAAAAATATCCGTAAAAAGTTATTGATGAAACTATTAGAAATTGAAAGTGGTGAATAAGATGGCATCGATACAAAAACGAAAGGATAAATACAATGTAATTTACTATTACACAGATAAATATGGAAAAGTAAAGCAAAAGTGGGAATCTTTCAGGACGTTAAGAGAAGCAAGAAAGAGAAAAGCCGAAGTTGAACTTCAACAAGCGGATCGAACATTCATTGCACCAAGTACAACGACTTTAAATGAGTTTTGGCCAACGTATGTAGATCTTTATGGATGTAACAAATGGTCAATATCCACTATGGAAAAGAATACAGCATTATTTAAAGCTTATATTTCACCGTATCTAGGGCACTATAAATTAGATGAAATTCGTCCAATAACGATTGAACAATATTATGCAAATCTTAAAGAAAGTGAAAATACAATGAAAACCGGAAAAGTATCTAGCAGGGTTATCGCAGAGATTCATAGAGTTTTGCGTTGCACATTTAACGTAGCTGTTAAATGGGAATATATTCAAAATAATCCATTCTTAAAAGTTGACACACCCAAACATGAATATGAAAAGCGTGAAATATGGACAGCTAATCAGATTGCCAAAGCTCTTGAAGTTTGTGAAGATCCAAAACTTTCGATTGCCATTCAACTTGCATTTGCCTGTTCTTTAAGAATTGGAGAAGTACTCGGTCTTACTTGGGATAATGTGCATATCAGTGATGATGATTTTTCAAATAACGATACACATATTTATATAAAGCAGCAGTTAGAAAGAGCACGTACAGATGCACTGGAAAAACTGAATAACAAAGATGTACTATTCATCTTTCCACAATTCGAAGAAAGAAAAAACGCAACAAGACTGGTTTTAAAAACTCCTAAAACAGATAGTAGTGTTCGAAAAATCTGGTTACCAAACACATTGGCTTGTTTTTTGAAACAGTGGAAAGAAGAACAAAATAAATACAAAGAAGCTTACGGGGATAAATATCATAATTACAATCTTGTGATATGTCAGCCAAACGGTATTCCATGCGATGGAAGTGTTATTCGTAAAGGCTTATCAAAATTAGAAAAAGAAGCCGGACTTCCCCATGTTGTATTTCATTCCTTACGTCATACAAGTACAACCTATAAATTAAAACTGAATAATGGAGATATAAAAGCAACACAAGGAGACACCGGCCATTCTCAAGCTGATATGGTTATGGATTTATATAGTCATATTTTAGATGAAGATCGAAGAGTAAATGCGCAAAAGTTTGAAGATAGTTTCTATAAACAAAACATGGAAAACTATGTCGAAGTTCCCCAGGCAAGTAAGAAAGTTGATATAGATCAGGTCTTGGAAAAAATAAAGCAGGATCCCGAATTATTGCAGCTATTAATTGCTACTTTGGGAGGTGATTAAACACTATATTAGAATTCGTGACATATCGCCTGGTGCGCCTAGTGCCGTAGGGTTTTATTAGATAGCATTAGAAATCCATTAGATGACCCTAAAAATGATGTAAAAAAGTTCGGATTGAAACCGGTCATCCGAACTAATCTGATGCAGAGAAATTTTAATCATTTTTACCATCTGAGCTGAAAATTCTGAATGCTATAAAAGGTCATTACAAAAAAATAAAAAAGCGGAAAAACCGCTTAAATAAAGGCTAAAATGGTATTCCGGATGGGATTCGGACCCACGACCTTCCGCTTAGGAGGCGGATGCTCTATCCAGCTGAGCTACCGAAATATATAAAAGATAATACCACAAGTTTTTGCCTCTTGCTTAGGAAACCGACGCTCTATCCACTGAGCTACGGAGGCATATTTTCTATTCAATTTTTACAGTTCTAGCCAATCATTTTTAACTCTTAGGAGGCGAATGCTCTATCCAACTGAGCTACTGGGACATATCCTGATTTTAACACAATTCTGTAAAATCAACGATTGTTTTTACATGGTTTTTTTCAAACACCTTCTGATTGTTTGGATTTACTAAACCAATACACTCAATATTTAATGATCGAGCTGTATTGATCGCATACATCGAATCCTCAAATACAATCGCACTTTCTGCAGTTGTATTTAAATCCTTCAATACATACTCATAGATATCCACTTCTCTTTTTGACATCTTCAATTCATCGGCAGAATATACATTTTCCATATATCCCAACATACCAAGTCGATCTAATACTTTTTCAGATAATGCTCTTGTGTTTGATGTTAATACAGCCATCTTTTTATTTTCTGAAGCACACTTCTTTATATAATCTAAAGCACCCTTCTTTGCCTCAATATGATACGCATATTGATTCAAGACATCTTCATTTACTTCATTGAACATCCAAGCTTCATCTTGTTTAGTATGAAATCTTTCTTTAATGTATGTTAAAACTTCCGAAAATTTCATTGTAAAAAAGATTTGACGAGCCTCTTCCATACTCATATACAAATCCATCTTTTTAAATAAACGAATGATGGCATCTTCCCATACGTGCATCGATTCAATTAATGTATCATCTAAATCAAAAAGTATTGTTTCCATATTTCACCTAAATGGTGCGCCTGACAGGTCTCGAACCTGCAACCGCCAGAATCGGAATCTGATACTCTATCCAGTTGAGCTACAGGCGCACTACCTAATAATTATAGCCTAAATTAGTTTCATAATCCATTAAAATGTGGTATAAAAGTTAAGGTATATTTTAGGAGGAGAATATTTTTCATGGCAAAACGAATTATTCAAGTTGAAGAAAAAGTACCCGCAAATCTGCTGATACCATTAAGTATTCAACACATGTTCGCAATGTTTGGAGCCAGTGTATTAGTACCATTCTTATTCAGTATTAACCCAGCTATCGTACTATTCATGAATGGTATCGGAACATTGTTGTTTATTTTTATCACAAAAGGAAAAGCACCAGCCTATTTAGGAAGTAGCTTCGCCTTCATTGCTCCCGCAAATATCATTATCGCAAAATTTGGATATCCATACGCATGTGGTGGATTTGTTGCGGTAGGTTTTTGCGGATGTTTATTGGCAATGATCATCAAGAAATTTGGAACAAAATGGATTGATATCGTACTTCCATCTGCTGCAATGGGACCTGTTGTTGCATTAATTGGTCTAGAATTATCTTCATCGGCTGCAAATACAGCTGGAATTCTAGGTGATAACATCGACCCTAAAAACGTGATTGTTTTTGCGGTTACACTAGGTATGGCCGTAATTGGAAGTGTATGCTTCAAAAAATTCTTAAGCGTTATCCCAATCTTGATTGCCGTAGTTACAGGATATTTAACTGCTGTTGCCGTAGGTATTGTTGACTTTACTCCAGTCCTTCAGGCAAGCTTTATCTCAATTCCAAACTTCCAAGCACCAAAATTCAGTATGGATGCCATTCTAATGATGCTTCCCGTATTATTAGTTATCGCATCTGAACACATTGGTCACCAAATCGTTACAGGTGAAGTTGTAGGAAGAAACTTAATTGAAGATCCAGGACTACACCGCTCTTTATTCGCAGATAACTTCTCAACAATGATATCAGGTTTAATTGGATCTGTTCCAACTACAACTTACGGAGAAAACATTGGAGTTATGGCGATTACTGGCGTATATAGCGTACAAGTTATTGCCGGAGCTGCCATCCTATCCATCATCTGTTCATTCATTGGTCCATTATCCGCATTGATTCAAACAATCCCAAATCCAGTTATCGGTGGAATTAGCTTCTTACTATATGGTATGATTGGTACCAGTGGATTAAGAATTCTAGTCGACCAAAAAGTCGATTATGGAAAAAGCGTAAACATGATCTTAACATCCGTTGTATTCGTTGTTGGATTAAGTGGAGTAACAATTCACTTAGGAAATATTTCCTTATCAGGAATGGTACTTGCTTGTATCACAGGAATGATCATGTCTTTACTATTCTATATCTTTGAAAAATTCCATTTGTTAAACGAAGAGGAATAAAATAAAAATTGTCATCATTCACGATGACAATTTTTTTAATGCTTTGCATCATAATAAATCGATGCTTTTACTTTTTCTGTATGTTCTTTACCACAAAGCTTTTCTAGAATCGCAAACGCAAACTCAATACTTGCTGCCGCACTTACACCCGTAATGATGTTTCCGTCTGTAACGGCATATTCATATTGGTATTCACCACCAAAATCTTCATCCATATTTTTAAAACAAGTATATTTCTTACCTTTTAAGATACCTTCATGACCTAAAATCGTTGGAGAAGCACAAATAGCTGCCAATACTTTATTTTCGGCAAATTCATGAGCTAATTTTAATACTTCTTCATTTTTTTCTAGCTTTTGATAATGTGGACCACCAGGTAAAACTAAACAATCCACATCACTAAAGTCATATGTATTCATTGGATATACACTTGAATAAGTTACACCAAAACGACCCGTAACCTGTTTTTCATTGTTGACACCAATCATATCCACATCAAGTCCACCGCGTCTAAGTAGGGCAATTGGACCCATCGCTTCTAATTCTTCAAATCCATTTTCTAATAACACTGCTACTTTCATGTTCGTCACCTCTTTAGATTTAGTATACAACAGACTATAATAATTGTGAAAGGTTGTGATTATATGAAAGAAACAAAAACAGAAGCTATATCATCTGCCATTCTATGTGTCCTGTCTGGCTTAGTCTTATGCATATTTAACGTATCCATATTAACAACAATTACACGTGTTATTGGATTGATCTTTTTAATCATCGCGATTCTATTTCTTTATACATATTTCAAAAAAAGAAATAGTATAACATTCACAACACTTATATTAAGTCTATTCCTATTATCTGCAGGCCTGTATATGAGTTTTGATCCTAAGAAATTTATCAGTATTTTACCTATGCTTGTCGGAATCGTATTGATTATCAATTCGCTATCCCATTTTCAAAAAGTATTACTCTTAAAAGACAATGGATTTGAAAAGTGGAAAGTCAATCTTGCAGGAGCTATATTCATTCTAGTCATTGGTGTTGTATTGCTTATGAAACCCATTCAATCCTTAGACTTTATTTTCTCTTTAACCGGATCCTTCTTAGTCTTAAATGGAATCCTAATCTTTTTAGATCAATATTTCATTCAAAAAACGAATTCATAAAACGAAGTACGCCCTTTTCATTATTTGTATAGTCGCTAATATATTTAGCGACTTTTTTTGCCTGTGCACTCCCATTTTTCATCGCAACACCATATCCACAAGATGCAAGTAATTCCACATCATTTCCATTATCTCCAAATGCCATTACATTAGAAATTGATACACCCTTCTTCCTACATATATATCGAATGGCTTCAAGCTTACCTACATCCCTTTTACATAATTCGGTTCCAAGTTTCCCCACATCATAAAACCGATATTGTGGATGGTGTTTTAAAACTGATGTTTTAAATTTTGGGATTGTAATCCCCGCAAAACAAACCTTATCATACAATGCTTCATTTAATACAACATCCTTTTCAAATTTTGCTTTTTGTAATGATTTTATATAATGTGAATCCAAAGGAATAATTGAAAATATTTTCTTAATAATATTCATAACAGAAACACCAAACATCGTATATCCACCATTTTGCCAAACATAACTAATTAAATGATGCTTCTTAGCTTCTTTTACTATACCTTTTACTTCATCCTTGGATAAACGAGTAAAACTCTTCATCTCTCCATCTGAAAAGTCATGTATTTCTAAACCATTTGAACTTGCCACAAAACCATTGTATTCTCGTAATTTCAATATTTTAATTACTTCACCCAACTCTTCATAAAATCTTCCAGTCACGATCCCAACTATAATGTCCTTTTGTTCAAATTCAATTATTTTATGAATTGTATCTTCATCAATATGTTTATGCTTATCATACAAAGTTCCATCTAAATCAAAAGCAATAATTTTAACCATTTTTTACCTCTTTGCTAGAAAACCTACTAAATATATATTATTATAATAGAAAGAAAAGGGGAATAAAAATGAAAATATCAACTAAAGGACGCTATGCCCTTCGCTTACTTATAGATTTAGCTCAACATAATGATTCAGGTTTTATAACACTAAAAGACATTGCCGCAAGACAAAATATCTCCAAAAAATATTTGGAACAAATCGTACCCATTCTTACCAAGAGCCAAATGGTTCAATCCAACCGTGGTTTTCAAGGTGGATACAAACTTTCTAAAAGTCCAGACCAAATCTGTGTATATGATGTATTAGTCGCAACTGAAGGAAATTTATCCTGTGTTGCCTGCCTAGATTTGGATGTAAATACATGTCCGAGAAAAGAAGATTGTGCAACACTTTATATTTATGAAGGATTAAATCAAGTGATTGAAACCTATTTAAAAGGAATCACACTCCAAGACATTTTAATTCACGAACAAAGCTTTGATTATATAATCTAAGCTTTTCTTTTACTTTTTTTAAAGATAATATTACAATAATGGATAGGAAATGAGGTTAATTTATTATGAAAACTGAAACAAAATGTTTACATGCTGGCTATGAGCCAAAAAATGGTGAGCCAAGAGAAGTTCCAATTTATCAAAGTACAACTTTTAAATACGATTCAAGTCTTCAAATGGGAAGATTATTCGACTTAGAAGACAGTGGATATTTCTATTCACGACTTCAAAACCCAACAAATGATATTGTCGCAAGTAAGATTGCTGCATTAGAAGGTGGTATTGCTGCAATGCTTACATCAAGTGGACAAGCTGCAAACTTCTTTGCGGTATTCAATATCTGTGAAGCAGGAGATCACTTAATTGCTTCTAGTGCCATCTATGGTGGAACATACAACCTATTTGGTGTAACAATGAAGAAAATGGGTATTGATTGTACATTTGTTGACCCAGAAATCAGTGAAGAAGATCTCCAAAAAGAATTCAAGCCAAACACAAAATGTGTCTTTGGAGAAACAATCACAAACCCAACTGTACGTATTTTTGATATTGAAAAATTTGCGAAAGTTGCACATGCGAATGGAGTGCCATTAATTATCGATAACACATTTGCTACACCAATTATGTGTCAACCAATCCAATGGGGAGCTGATATCGTTACTCACTCTACCACAAAATACATGGATGGACATGCATCTTGTGTAGGTGGGGCCATTGTAGATAGCGGTAATTTCAACTGGTTAGAACACGCCGATAAATATCCAGGACTAACTACACCAGATGAATCCTACCATGGTATTGTCTATGCTGAAAAATTTGGTGAATTAGCTTATATCACAAAAGCTACAAGTCAATTGATGCGTGATTTAGGATCAATCCAAGCACCTCAAAATGCATATTATCTAAACTTAGGACTAGAATCATTAGCTGTTCGTATGAAGGCACATTGTGCAAATGCATTAGCTGTAGCTAAATACTTAGAAGCCAATGAAGATGTTGCATGGGTAAAATATGCAGATCTTGAAAGTGACCCTCATCATGAACTAGCTAAAAAATATTGTCCGAATGGAACTTGTGGTGTATTGTCATTTGGATTAAAAGCCGATCGTGATCAAACTGAAAAATTTATGGACAGCCTAAAATTAGCTTCGATCGTAACCCATGTTGCCGACGCAAAAACTTGTCTATTACACCCAGCAAGTCATACGCACCGTCAAATGAGTGAAGAACAATTAAAAGAAGCTGGTGTGGCTCCAGACTTAATTCGTTTCTCTGTAGGTCTTGAAGATGCACAAGACATCATCGACGATTTACAACAAGCACTAGATGCCATGAAAGCTTAGCCTTTTACAGAATGGAAATTTCCATTCTGTTTTTTTTCGCGTATAATAGTAGATATACAAAAAAGGAGTTGTTCATATATGCCAATCAACATACCCGATGATTTGCCCGCAAAAGACATATTAGAAAGTGAAAAAATCTTTGCGATTGAAGATAAAAGTGCACATAGACAAAGAATTCGACCATTAAAGATCGTGATTCTAAATCTAATGCCTAAAAAAATAGAAACAGAAACCCAAATCTTACGATTAATTTCTAAAAGTGCACTACAAGTTGATATTGATTTTATGATGGTAAAAAACCATGTTTCTAAAAATACAAGTCAGGATCATTTAGTTAAATTCTATACATATTTTGAAAAATTAAAAAATAATTATTACGATGGAATGATCATTACAGGTGCTCCAGTAGAACATCTAGAATATGAAGATGTGGATTATTGGAGTGAACTTGAAGAAATCATGGAATGGTCTAAAACTCATGTATATTCCACACTACATATTTGTTGGGGAGCCCAAGCTGGACTGTATTATCATTATGGAATTCAAAAACATATCTTGCCAGAAAAAGTATTTGGCATCTTTCCAGAACAATTAGTCGATGAATATGACTTTTTAACCAATGGCTTCGATGAAATCCACTATACACCGCATTCAAGACATACCGCTATTGATGAAGAAGCAGTTAAAAAAGTAAAATGCTTATCTATTCTATCTAAAAATGATGAAATTGGTTCAAATATCATTGTCACAAAAGACTATCGTCAAATATTTATTTTAGGTCATTTAGAATATGGAAAAGAAACATTAAAAGATGAATATTTCAGAGATTTAAAAGCCAATAAACCCATCCATATTCCATTCAATTATTTTCCCGATGATGATCCAGAAAAAGAACCTATTTTAAAATGGAGAAGCCATGCCAATCTTCTATATCGAAACTGGCTAAACTATGTATATCAATTAACACCATTTGAAATTGAAGAAATTGGAAAAATAAAAGAACCCATTGGTACGGGTTCTAGAGAAGATCATGGCTATGCCAAGACATTTACGAAGTAACTTTTTACTTCGTTTTTTATTGTTCTGCAAACATTGGAGTGGATAAATAACGCTCACCAGTATCTGGTAATAACACGACGATTGTTTTCCCTTTGTTTTCAGGGCGTTTTGCGATCTGAATAGCCGCATATGTAGCAGCACCACTTGAAATACCCACTAGCATACCTTCATTATGTGCAATTAAACGACCTGTTTCATAAGCCTGTTCATTTGTGACTGTAAAGACTTCATCATATACACTTGTATCCAATGTTTTCGGAACAAAACCAGCACCAATACCTTGAATACCATGAGGACCTGCATGACCTTGGGATAATACTGGACTTGTTGCAGGTTCAACCGCAACCACTTTTACATTTGGATTTTGATCCTTCAAATATTTACCTGTACCACTTACAGTACCACCTGTTCCAACACCGGCAACAAAAATATCAACTTTTCCTTCTGTATCCTTCCAAATTTCTGGACCAGTTGATTCATAATGAGCCTGAGGATTAGATGGGTTTTCAAATTGACTTGGAATAAAGCTGTTAGGTGTAGCTGCAGCCAATTCCTGTGCTTTTGCGATAGCCCCTTTCATACCAGCCTTTCCATCTGTTAAAACAACTTTTGCACCATAAGCCTTCAATAAATTACGACGCTCTACACTCATTGTTTCAGGCATTGTCATAATAGCCTTATATCCCTTAGCTGCTGCAACAGACGCAATACCAATACCCGTATTTCCACTTGTTGGCTCAATCAATGTAGCTCCTAGCTTAATCAACCCTTTTTTCTCAGCATCTTCAATCATTTTCTTTGCGATACGATCCTTTACACTTCCAGCTGGATTAAAGAATTCTACTTTTGCAACAACGCTAGCTTCTAAACTTTCTTTTTCTTCAATATGTGTTAATTCTACTAATGGCGTATTTCCAATTAAATCTGAAATTGCTTTATATACTGTCATTTTCTTTTCCTCCTATTAAACAAATTCAATATTATTCATTTAAAGAGCTACAACATCGTTTCATAATCAGTGCCTCCGCTTACTATTCCTAGTAACTTTATAGGCATTATAGGAGTTTGTTTTTCCAAAGTCAATAAAAAAGTGATAGAAATTTATCTATCACAAATTCTTTTGAATGAAATAAGAAACTCCATCATCTTCATTTGATTTTGTTAAATACTTTGCGACTTCTTTTAAACGATCCTGCGCATTCTCTACCGCAACCCCTTCGACAACTTCAAACATAGAAATGTCATTATAGTTATCACCAAAAGCTAATACAGAACTTGGCTCCATATCAAGATATTTTAAAAGCTTTAACAAGGTTTTACCCTTCGTCGAATCCTTATTTGTTAAAGTATAAATAATACCTTCCGATTGCATACATAATGTTTTGTCACAAACAGAATTTAATTGATTTTTTATCTTTTCCATATTTGGATGAATCATCACAACCTTAAATATTGATTCCCTAACAATATCTGCAATATTGGCATCTTCAACAATTTTGCATTTACCAATCAATCGTTTCTTAAATTCATCTAACCCATCTTGAGATCCAACTGAATAGATTGTCTGATTCGTATAAGCCAGGAACGCAACTTTGTTTGCGACTAATATATTTAAACAAGTCTTTAATTCACTAGAATCAATTGGACATTCATAAATACATGTATCACCCAAAAACATGTTTGCTCCATTATTCGTAATATAAGGTAAAGTAATATTTAATTCTTTTATATAATCCTGAATAATATGCACATTTCGACCCGATACAAAAGTAAGTGGAACATTCTTTTCAATCAGAACACTTTTAATATTTTGATCTAAACTTTTATCATCATGCAAAAGCGTGCCATCTAAATCAGCAACAATCAATTTAATATTTTTTAAAGACATTCCTTTACCTTTTCAACAATATGATCCGCATTCAAACCATATTTAGCTAGTAGTTCATTTGGGGTTCCACTCTCTCCAAAAGTATCCTGCATGCCCATCATTTCCATACGCACTGGACTCTTCTTAGAAGTTACTTCACTCACTGCACTTCCTAATCCTCCATATACATTATGTTCTTCGCAAGTAATGATCAATTCATAAGATTTTGCGATTTCTTCAATCAACTCTTCATCGATTGGCTTGATACAAGGCATATCTACAACTGTAACAGAAATATCTTCTTTAGCTAAAATTTTAGTGGCTTTCAATGCCTCTTGCACCATCATTCCTGTCGCAACCAATGCGATTTTATGACCTTCTCTTAAAACTTTTCCTTTACCCAATTCAAACTTATAATTTTCATCATATACATCTTCCACTGCACCACGACCCAGTCTTACATAACAAGGTCCATCTATATCAGCTACTGCCTTTACAATAGCTTTTGCCTGATATTGATCACATGGTACAAATACTTTCATATTTGGAATACTTCTCATAAGTGCAATATCTTCAATACATTGATGACTTGCACCATCTTCTCCAACACTGATACCGGCATGTGTAACACATACTTTTACATTCAAGTTAGGATAACAAATACTATTACGAATCTGCTCAAAAGCTCGGCCTGCCGCAAACATCGCAAAACTTGATGCGTAAACCACTTTATTTGATGCAGCCATGCCTGCAGCGACTGCCATCATATTTCCTTCGGCAATTCCCATGTTGAAATGATGTTCCGGTCTTGCCTTTTTGGCATCGATTGTCTTTGTCGATTTTGTAAGATCCGCATCTAATACTAATACATCATCTCTTTCTACAACTAATTCTGCCAAAGCCTTTCCGTAGGCATTACGTGTTGCTTCTTTTGCCATTATTCAAGACCTCCTAACTCTTTCATTGCCGTTTCATATTGTTCATCATTTGGAGCCGTACCATGCCATGCATAGTTATTTTCCATGAAGGATACACCCTTACCTTTGATTGTATGGGCAATGATCATTGTTGGTTTTCCCTTTTCATTCTTAGCTTGATTGAATGCATTTCTTAATTCATCAAAATCATGTCCATTCACATCCAATACGTTCCATCCAAAAGATTCAAATTTACTTGCGAATGGCTCTGGTGAAATCACATCATCAATATTTCCATCAATCTGTAAATGATTGTAGTCTAAAACGGCACATAAGTTATCCAATTTATAGTGAGCTGCTGCCATGCAAGCTTCCCATACTTGTCCTTCTTCACATTCCCCATCACCTAATAAGCAATAAATTCGATGTGTATTCTTATCGACTTGCTTATTGACAATAGCCATACCTACGGCACAAGAAATACCTTGTCCTAAAGATCCTGTAGACATGTCTACACCTGTAACTTCATTCATGTTGGGATGTCCTTGTAAATTTGAATTGATCTTTCTAAATGTAGTTAAATCATCATCTAACAAACCCTTTTCTTTTAATGTTCCATACAATAATGGACTCGCATGCCCTTTACTTAACACAAAACGATCACGATCAATTGAATCAACATTGTTTTTATTGATATCCATCTGTTCAAAATAGATTTCTGTTAAAATATCTGCACCACTCAAAGATCCTCCTGGATGTCCTGAGTTAGCACTATGTACTTCGGTTAATATATTTTTACGAATATTGTTTGCATGAAGTTCTAATTCTTTTATTTCCATCTTACTCAAATCCCTTATCTAACTTATCTCTTAAAAATACCCCAGCATCTTTTACAACATCTTCCCAATCTTCATTATTCACATACCAAAATTCTCCGACAAACATACGCACTCCAAGTCGTTTCAATGTTTTGATATTTTTCACAAATTCCGTATGCCCTGTCCCAAATGGAATCTCACGATATTTTCCTGGTACAGTTTCTTTTAAATGACTTGCAAAGATATGTCCTTTTCCACACATCAAATCTTCGTCTACATCTACACCATACAATAAGGATGCATTCTTTAAATTTCCAATATCTGGATATACACCTAGATATGGGCTACTTACTAGATTTACATAGCGCATTGCCTTTTCTACTGTATCCATAAATGGTGTTTCCATTGTTTCAAACCCTAATACGATTCCTTTTTCGGCAGCCATTTCCACACATTTCTTTAGATTTGTTTCAAAATCATGATTCGTATATAAATCTCCATCTTCATAATAGACGTCATATCCAGCTAACTGAATAATGCGAATTCCTAGATCTGCCGCAAAATCAATCGCTTTCTTCATGATTTCCAATGACTTCTTTTGAATCTCTTTATCATGTGATCCAAGTGGATATTTACGATGTCCACTTAAACACATTGAAGAAATAGGAACACCCGTTTTTTGAATGGCTTCCTTGATTTCATCTGTTGGCTGATCCAATCTTGCAAGCTTTGCATCACTTTCATCAATACTGATTTCCAAATAGTCAAAACCACTCTTCTTGGCAATCGTTAATTTTTCTACCCAAGTAAGTGTACTTGGCATACTCTTTTCATATAGACCTAGTCTATATTCTCTATTTAGCTTGTCCATAATAAGCTCCCGGTCCATGTTTACGATTAAAGTGTTTATCTAATAGAACCTGCTGCATGGAATCAATTTCATTGTTGCTTAATAAAGATGCGATCGCATTCATTTTTGCACATTCCTCTAAAACAACTGCGTTATGAACCGCATTGAATCCATCTGTTCCCCATGTGAAAGGTCCATGTGAATGTACCAATACACCAGGAACTCTGTCTGGATCTATATTGCGTGTCTTAAATTCTTCTACGATAACTTTTCCTGTTTCCAATTCATAATCTCCATGAATTTCTTCTTCCGTCATCAAACGAGTACAAGGAACTGCTCCATGGAAATAGTCAGCCTGTGTTGTTCCTAATGGAATGATATCTTTTCCTGCCTGTGCAAAGCTCGTTGCCCAAGTGGAATGTGTATGAACAACACCTCCGATATTTGGAAAATTACGATAGAATTCCAAATGCGTATCTAAATCTGAGCTTGGACGTAGATTTCCTTCCACAATATTTCCATCTAGATTCACAAGGACAATATCATCGCGAGTCATTACATCATATTCAACACCACTTGGTTTAATGGCTACAATTCCTTTTTCACGATTGATTTCAGATACATTTCCCCATGTGAATGTGATTAAGCCATATTTTGGCAATAATAAATTTGCATCTAATACACGTTGTTTCAATTCTTCTAACATATCTTAGTCCTCCGTTACAAAGTAGATTGCTGCTTGGGCTGCAGTATGGTTTGCACCAACAATGATGTCTCTATTATCCTCATGTACAACACATAGGTTGGCTGGTCCTACGCCTTTATCGACCATTGTGACTTTGTATTCTCCATCTTCATATGTAACGACAAATAATTCACAGTCTTTTCTTCTGACACCACATACAAATGCATTTTGTCCTACAAGTTTAGCACCGACTAAGGCATGCGCAAAATCAATTTCATTATCGTATTGCCATACTTTCTTATATTCACTTCCATCTTTCTTATAGATTTGAATAGTATTTCCATGGAATTCTTCAATCGTCATGATTTCATCCTGGCCATCTCCATCGATATCGATTGTGGCAATCTCACCGATATGTCCAGATAAAATTGGTTCCACCTTCCATTGTCCACCACGTTTTTCTGGTGCACTTACACGTAAGATTCCTTGATCACTTCCAAAGTATCCAACATCTTTTCCATCTTCTTTTGTTTGCCAGAAACCATGGTTACGATATAATCCATCACATAATACTTCTAATTCAACTCCTGTACTTGGATCTTCCGGTAATTCAGCTACATAAATTCTTCCTGGAACACTCCAGTCATTCTTTTCTTTTTTAGAAGTAGCTACTGTAGCTAAAATCAAATAGTTGATACCATTCTGGTTAAAGATTCCAAAACGATGTACATAAGGCACAGACACAACATCTTTGAATTGCCATGTTCCATTATCGTATTTTCCCCATACGATTTTTGCCAAAGATGGAGTAACCTTTAAATAGAATTCTTGAACGCAAAGGAACTCTTTTTCTTTTCCTGGAATTGGAACGATTGACATACATCCACCTGGATGTGTCCATACATTTTCTTTTGTTTCATAATCTTTTCCATAGTACATATTACATGCGACATCTGGATCTTCACTAGCCAATAAAATATGGTTTTGACCATCAAAATAAATATTACTTGCACAATAGCAACGGTACATATCATCTAGTTTTTTCTTAACAATTTTCATGATTATCTCCTCTTTTTGTCTATTTTTGGGTATAAGAAAAGCTGCATAAACGCAGCTTTCATTTTTTTATTATTCACTAAGTGCTGCTTTTAAGCCTTCTTCGATTTCTTTTGCAGACATTACATTCTTAAGTCCAACAACTTTAGTTCCACGTTTCTTTGAGTCTTCAAACATAGGAACGAAGTTTTTTGAACACAATACGATATCATAATTTCCAGCAGCAGACTTTCCTTCACTCACTGCACAGTGATGAATTTCTTGTACATCAAGTCCCATCTTTTTAGCCACTTTTTCAACATTTAATTTAATCATCATACTTGTTCCAGCACCATTGCCACAACGTACTAATAATTTTAATTTTGCCATTGTAATATCTCCTTTTATTCAGCACTTACAGCTTGTACTTTTTCTAAATATGCATCATAATCTTCTGTAATTAAGAAATATGTATCTGGGTGTTTACGATATTGTAATTGTGGAATTGCCACCAAAATCAATACTACGATTCCTACACCTACGTATCCAGCATATTTCATGATTACTGTAAAGATTGGCCATACTGTTGCCCAGTCAAACATTCCTAAATATCCTCCGTATTGACTTAATCCTACCCAGCCAGCGATTAAAGCAGATCCGAATACTTGAATTAAACCAGAAATAAATGGAAGAAGCATTGCAGCTTTGATACCACCACGATTATCAGCATATACAGCGATAACTGCATTATCGAAGAATACAGGAACGAAACCTGCAATTACCAATGTTGGTGAATGCATCAACAATAAAGCACCAATCGCTAAGAATTGTCCTAAAGCACCCATTAAGAATCCTACTGTTACAGCATTTGAACTACCAAATCCAAATACAGCGGCACAATCAATACCAGGAACAGCTCCAGGTAAAAATGAATTAGAAATACCTTGGAATGAATTTGTAAGTTCTGTAACGAATGTACGAACACCTAATTGTAAGATAGCTAGATATACCGCAAAGTTAAACGCTGTTGTCATAGTATAGAAGAAGAAGTTTTGTGTTTCTGCGATAAATCCAGCTTCAACTAAATAATCCTTTCCTAATACCATCAAAATAGCACCAAAGAATAAGAACATCAAGATAGATGTTGCGACCATATTTTCATTAAAGATAGATAAGAATCCTGGGAATTTTAAATCATCCAAACGTTTTGAATTTTCACCCTTCATCTTTTTAGCAATATTACCAAATAATGCGATACCAAACATTTGTTGGTGAGCAATCGCAAAACCTCCACCTTCAGTTAATTCCTGCGTAATTTCTACTGTTAAGTTTGAACCAACAGCCCAATACAATCCTAAAATCAATCCCATAACAATTAGAATCGGTGTACTTCCTAATTTAGGGAAGCAGAATAGAATCAACCAGAATGCTGTTGATGCTTGTTGCATCTGTACATGACCTGTTGTAAATACAGCACGCATTTTTGTCCATTTTTTTAATCGAACTAAAATTAAGTTCATAATAAATGCGATCAACAATAAGATCATAACTTGAGAGAACGTTCTACCAAATTGTTCCTGTAAACCTTCTGTAACAGCGTTTTGTCCAAAATATGGATCAATAACCATTGCGTGTAAATTGAAACGATCTTTTAATCCAACTAAGATTGGTCTAAAGTTTCCAACTAAGCCAGAAGAACCAACACTTAAAATCATATATCCTACTGTAGCTTTAATAAATCCTGCAAATGCATCGTAAATTGGTTTTTTCAATAATAAGTAACCGATAAATACGATCAAACCGATAAAATATGCGGGTTGCGTCAAAATATTTGTCGCAAAAAAGTCCCATACTGTCATTATTATATTCATTTTACTCTCCTCATATATTATTCATATTGATTAACGATTTCTTCTAAATCACCTTTTGTTTTTGCATTCATCAATGCTTCAACGATATCCTCATTCATCAAAGTATCCATTAATGATTGTATATTTTGAATATGCTGATCATGGTCAATTGCTGCTAAAGAGAAGAACAATTTTGCCTTTTTATCTGGATCTTCTGGATCAAAATCAACTTCTTCTTCCACCTTCATAAATGAAATAGCTGTTCCATTACATCCTACTGCTCCTTCTGTTGAGTGTGGCATCGCAATACCTGGAACAATCACAATATAAGGTCCATATTTATTGACACATTCAATAACAGCTTCTACATATTCATTTTCAACTGTATTATCCTTTAACAAAGGTGCATAACTTTGTCGAATGGCGTCTTGCCACGAATCAACTTTCTCAACAAAACAATAGTGTCCTTTTTCAACAATTTCTTTCAACATATTCATTACCTCTTCTTATAAAACTGATCGATATGGAACGTTAGGTTCCTCTTCGAAGCAATCCTCAAACCCTCTACGATAGTGATATTGACGTTTTGCTTTATCTGTTGGATATACATATTTACCACCTACATCCCAAATAAATGGATGGAATTTGTAATCTAACACATCTTTCTTATAATTATATAACAATTCAATTTCTTTTGGGTCTGCTTTAAAGTTAGTCCAAACATCATAGTGAATAGGAATAACTACATCTGTTCTTAAAGCCTCAGCCATACGTAAGATATCTACACTTGTCATTTTATCTTGCATTCCAACTGGGTTTTCTCCATATGATCCAAACGCAACATCAATATCGTAATCTTTACCATGTTTTGCATAATAAATTGAATAATGAGAATCTCCTGAATGATAAATATTTCCTCCTGGTGTTTTTACTAAGTAATTCACAGCCTTATCATCCATATCTGTTGGACATTTGCCACGAAGATCTTCACGATCCGGCCCCTGTGAATCCGTTGTTGTGATACAAGTACGATCAAATGAATCTAGCACAACAATTTCAATATCTTTAATTTTAAATGTATCTCCAGGTTTTACTGTAATGCAACGATCTGCAGGTACGCCCCATTTTTGCCACAATTCAACAGATTTTTTAGGACCAATGAATGGTACTGGAATTTCATTTCCATTTTCATCCACTGTAGTCATTCCTGATTTTAGTACGTGACTAGCATATTCAGCTGACATGTGATCTTGATGATAGTGTGTTGCTAATACTGCATCTACTTGCTTAATTGCGAATGGATCGATTACAAATGGTACGGCTCTTAAATTTGGCTGCATATTTCTACATCCGCACATATTAGCCATTTGATGGCCAACTTTCATTTTTCCATCACCATGAGTACGTTTACCATTACCTGCCCATAAGTCAATTGTAATGTTTGCACCACCAGGTGTTTTAAACCAAATACCAGTACATCCTAGCCACCACATTGCTACAGTGCCAGGTTTTACTTCTTCATTTTCAATTTCTTCATTCACCCAAGTACCCCATTCTGGGAAAGTTGACATGATCCAAGAATCTCTTGTAATTTCATCTACTTTTGACATTTTGTTTTCCTCTTTCTGTTTTTTTACCATGGTTTTTTGACGTTCAAATCATAAAACATTAAAAGATTAAAAACAATCACATTATATGTTTGTTTTAACTTTTTTATGATTGTTTAATTCTTTATATCCATTTTTACGTTCTTTTAATCCCGTTATATGATTGACTTATATGTTCTTTTTAGATAAAATAAACTTAAAGAAAGAAGGTACAACATGAAAACATTAGAAAAGATGTCTTTTTCACAAAATGCTCAACAAATTATATCTTATACATTCTATATTTTATTTGCAGGCTACAGTATTTATAAGATCATTCAAGCTGAATTTATATCTACTAAAATACTATTTATCATTCTATTAATCATTATCTTGGGCATTGCACTTTATTCTGAATATTTAAAGCATTTATATAGAAAGGCAATCAAAACAATTGCCTATGATTTAAATCCTGAAAAAGCAAATAAACAATTTAATGAACTATTAAAAAAAGACGTATTTCACGCCTATAAAAATGATAAAAAAATATTCGATACTTTATATTATATAGATCAAATGGAATATAAGAAGTGCTTGGAACATATTGAAGAAAACTCAAAGTTTTTCCACAGTTCAATTGATCAGTTATTGATTTATCATTACACAAAGTTCTATTGTTCATTTATGTTGAATGATTTAGATTGTGCAAAGCAAGAATATAATAAATTAGAAAGAATGCGTAACACAAAAGTAAAAGGTGCAAAGGTTTCACCATTATTTAACTGGGAATTTATGGATGCCGTATACTTAGTATCAAGAAAGGATTATAAACAAAGTTTGAATGTATTTAAATCCGTTAACACAGAAAATATGAATCCTAGAGAAAAAGCACAATACTATTATCAATTCGGATTATTATGTAATAAAATAAAAGAAAAGCATCTTTGTGAAAATTATAAAAATAAAATAATAACATTAAAAGGGTTAAGTAACACATGTAAAAAGGGAGAGGTTTTATGAAAATGACAAAAGAAGTCGTAGATAAGCGACGAAAAAAAATCATGCAAAAAATACAGGTCAAAGGTACTGTAAACGTGGAAGAACTGGCTTCAGAATTGAATGTAACACCATTAACAATTCGTAGAGATTTACAATATTGGGAAGACATGGGAGCTGTTGAACGTTTCTATGGTGGTGCTAAACTTGTTCAAAATTTTGTTGAACATGACATAGATCCAAATGAAGCTTATAAACATGCGATTGCCAAGTTTGCTGCAACATTTGTAGATGATGGAGATACAATTTTCATCAATACAAGCTCAACTGCACTATTAATCATAAAATATATCATAGGAAAAAGAGTCACAATCATCACAAATAACGGAAAAGCTATTTTCTGTGATCATGACCCAAATGTACAAATTGTAATGACTGGCGGCGAGCTTCGTTTCCCTAAAGAAACAATGACCGGTGATTTTGCCTTAAACAATCTTCAAAGAGTCAAAGCCAACAAGGCATTCTTAGGATGCAACGGATTTGACAGCGAAGTCGGCATGAGTACGGCAATACTTCCGGAAGTAATCATCAATGAAGCTATGATTTCTAGGTGCAGTGGGGCTGCCTTTATTTTAGCAGATGCGACAAAAATTAATTATGTGCATCAATTTGTAGTCGCAAAGCCAGACTCATTCGCATATCTAATCACAGATACTCGAGTGCCTGCTGAACAAATAGAAGAATTTGAAGAAAAGGGTATTCTTGTCAAACAATTAGATCCACTACTTAATTATAAGAAATGAGAAATCATTTCTTTTTTTAGTCCAACAACTCTAACCTATACTCCATCAAACACTCATTAGTTTCATATACACTCTTATGATTTTCGATACAATAAATCAATAATGCATCTCTTTTTACCTTTGGATACAACATCCCATTATTCGATAATGACAATAAGTTATTTGTCATACGCAAATCTAAACCTAATCCTAAACTTAACTGAATCACCTTATCTTTATTAGGAACCTTGGATCCGTCAAAGATTTGATACCCATAATTCCTTTGAATCGTTGTCTTCGATAATACTTGTGCCTTAGTTACATGTTTAATTTCTAATATGTGATTTAAATATTGTGAAAAAGTTAAATCATCTAGACTTTCCATTAAAGTATTTAAACCATCACTCTTTGTTTCTTGAATTGTTTTTAATAATTGATTTGTCTCTGCCATAATACTTATAATATACACAAGAAAGAGCAATTTATGAAGACTTTACAAATAATTAAACAAGATAAAAATAAAACAATTTCATTAGTAGAACATGAAACATCACATGCAAAATATATCCAGAAAGAATTGAATTATTATGATAAAACACTTTATCAAACACTTCAAAAGATAAAGAATCCTTACTTACCTAAAATTTTTGTGATACAAGAAAATGACAGCCATTTAACTTTAATTGAAGAATATATTGAAGGAAAAACATTAGATCAACAATCCTTTTCAAAAGAACAAATTAAAGACATCATGCATCAATTATGCGGGTGTTTAGATTCATTACATAAGTTAAATCCACCTATTATCCATCGTGATATCAAACCAGAAAATATTATTTACCATGATAATAAGGTTACACTCCTTGATTTTGGCATTGCACGATTTTTAGATTCCAAAAAAAGTAAAGATACCCTTATCTTAGGCAGTGTTGGCTATGCAGCACCTGAACAATTTGGTTTTCAACAATCCAATCCACAAACTGACATTTATGCCTTGGGCAAATTAATGAACTACTTATTAAATGGTTCATTAGAACATCAAGACAATATTCCCTTTGATTTAAAACAAATCATTTTAAAGGCAACACAATTAGATTATAAGAACCGCTATAATTCTGTGAAAGAGATGGATTTAGCCATTCAACAAAAACTAGTTGTTATTCCTCCCCTTAATAATGACACATTCAAATCTAAGATGATCAGTTTAGCTTGGATCGTATTTACGCTTATGATTGTGGTAGATATGGAGCCAGGTGAAACCATCAATAATAGCTTTATCAATAAACTAAGTTGTTTTTTGTTTATATATTTTGGTTTATTCCTTTACTATAATAAAAATCTATTCCATAAACACATGTCTAAAGTACCGTGGCCAATCCTTTATTCCATTATTTTCTTTATATTCGTATGTTTAGACGTATGGTTTTTTATGTGGATTGATTCCCTGATTTAAATGTATGCTCATGGCATACCAAAATCCTTTCTTTATTTCCTATACTTAAAAAAAGGAATAAGGAGTATATATGAAAAAGGGTTTAAAAGTATTTTTAACAGCCGCTATTGTCTTATCGGCTGTCGCATGCTCAACTTCAAATGATGAAGTAAAAAAAGAAACAAAAGAAAAGGTCGTAGAAACAAAGGAAGATACAAGTGTTCCAAAAGAGTATCGTAATGCACTGCATAAAGCTGAAAATTACAGTAAAATGATGCACATGTCCAAACAAAGAATCTATGATCAATTGACTTCGGAATATGGAGAAAAATTCACAGCTGAAGAAGCACAATATGCGATTGATAATTTAGATGAATAATCCTATACTAAAGGCATGAAACTCGCTATATTATTTCCTGGAATTGGATATCACACGGATAAACCATTACTATATTATTCAAAGAAGATATTAAAGAATATGGATTATGAAATCAAAGAAATTCATTTTAAAAACCTAGACTTTGATTTAAATAAATCTAAAGATGAAGCGTATAGACAAGCCAAAAATCAAATTGAAAAAATGGATTTAGGCACATTTGATTCCATTCTATTCATATCTAAAAGTATAGGTACTTATTGTGCAGCTAAACTTGCCCATGAATATAAGTTAACTGCAAATATCTATTTCACGCCATTAGATTTTACTTTGGAATATCTTCAACAAAAAGATTTAGTGTATTCTGGAACCAAAGACCAATGGGCTACCTTCGATAAGATTAAGCGTTATTGTATTTATCATCTTATTGAATTTCATAGTATTGTTGATGGAAATCATTCCTTAGAAACAGGAAATATTCAAACAGATATTAAGAATCTGAAACAAATCATGTATCGTGTAGAAACATTTATCCACAGCTTATAAGGCTGTGGATATTTTGAATTGATCTTTTAAACGCCCAAAATAATCGATTTGAAATTGAATACGGTCTAGCCATAATGTTTGTACCGTCTTTGTAGCACATGTATAAGAAGTATATTCATTCAATGTTTGTAGCATCAAATCCACATACTGAATCTGTACTTCTATTGGTTGTTTACTAAACTGTACAGCTTCTAATGTTTCATATAATCGATACGCACCTACACGATCAATATTATCCGCCTCTTGTACACTCAGTGTAAACGCATTATATTCCCCATCAAAATCAGCTTTTAAATCCACATGAATCGCAATCGCAAAACACATATCCTGAATTCTCTCTTTCGGATAATCAATCGATTTCAGAAATTCACGAACCATTTTACTAGATACCCTTCCATGATTTTACCACTCATCCTGTGTTTTGAACTGTATACAATAGCTCACATCATACAAAAGACACGTAATCATTAAATCTTCTACATTTTTTCCAATATTTGTGACACGATACGTATCCTTTATTTTCAATTTCAAATAATATTGAGTCTTAACGAGTACTCCATATATTCATTGAACTACTTCTTTCAGAAAATTTCTGAAAAAAGCTTATGTTCATGGTATGATATATGAAAGGAGTTTTTTATTATGAAGTTAAATGTCGATTTAGAAAATCATTCATATCCAATATATATTGAAAGAAACGCAATTCGAAAAGTACATGAATATATTCCTGTATCAAGAAAGATTGCGATCATCACAGATACAGGTGTTCCAGAAAAATGGGTCAACATTGTAAAGGAACAATGCCCGGATTCTTTTGTATGCACCATACTACAAGGAGAACCATCCAAATGTTTTGATCAATATAAACATCTTTTAGAAGAAATGATTCAACACAACATGTCTCGAAAAGATGCCATTATCGCAGTAGGTGGAGGCGTTGTTGGAGATCTTGCAGGCTTTGTCGCTGCAAGCTACATGCGCGGCATTGATTTCTACAACATTCCAACAACCGTATTAAGCCAGGTTGATTCAAGTGTAGGTGGTAAAGTTGCCATTGATATGGGTTCCTATAAAAATATTGTAGGTGCATTTTGGCAACCAAAAACCGTTATTATCGATCCAAACGTATTATCGACTCTTTCCCTTCGCCAACAACACAACGGTCTTTGTGAAGCACTTAAAATGGGACTGATTCTAGATGATCACTTAGTCTCTTTATTTGAACAAGACACATTAGATATCGATGCGATTATTACGCGTTCCATTGAATTAAAGCGTGACGTTGTTCAACAAGATGAAAGAGAAAGTAATCTTAGAAAAATTTTAAACTTTGGACATACCATTGGACACGCCATTGAATCGGCATATGGATTAAATACATATCTTCATGGAGAATGCGTGGCGATGGGTATGTTATTCTTTATTGAAGATGAAGCATTAAAACAACGCGTATTAAACATCTATAAAAAACTAGATTTGCCTCAAGTACCAGACTATGATACTGCCACATTATTAAAATATGTAACACATGATAAGAAAAGCAGTCATAACACAGTCTCTACAATTCTAGTGAAGCAATCTGGTTCTTATATCATCAAAGAACTTTCTTTTGAAGACATACAAGACGTATTAGAAAGAGGACCTTATGAAAAATAATTTCGGCACAAATATATCTTGGACATTATTTGGTGAAAGTCACGGTCCAGCCATTGGTATCACATTAGATGGTCTTCCTGCAGGCTTTCAGGTCGATATGGAACAAATCAAAGCCGATATGGATAAACGTAAGGCAACAGGTAAGATTTCAACCCAAAGACATGAAGCGGATGAAGTGCATATTATTTCAGGAATGTATAACGGGTATACAACCGGAACTGCACTTACAATTATCATTGAGA
Organism: uncultured Solobacterium sp.; assembly: GCA_900547815.1. GTDB lineage: Bacteria > Bacillota_I > Bacilli_A > Erysipelotrichales > Erysipelotrichaceae > Holdemanella. Next base: position 39,118 of record URHY01000001.1, on the reverse strand, counting down.
ATCAAAACACTAAATCAAAAGACTATTCTGCCTTCCATGGAAGATTGCGTCCTGGACATGCTGATTTTACTGCCTTTGAAAAATACAATGGTTACCAAGACTATCGTGGTGGTGGACACTTTTCTGGAAGACTTACCGCATGCATTGTAGCTGCTGGAAGTATTTGTAGACAAATTCTGAAATCACAAGGGATTGTGATCGGATCACACATTGAAAGTTTATATACCCTTTCGGATATTCCTTTTAGTCAAGACTATGATCTTTTAGAAAAACAAATTTTTGAAGTCAATGAGAAAATATTTGCGGTTATTGACGATCAAATTAAAGATCAAATGATTCAAGAAATCGAAAAAGCAGCTGCTGAAGGTGATTCATTAGGTGGTATTTTAGAAACAGCTATTATAGGCCTTCCTGCAGGACTAGGAGAACCATTCTTTGATTCTGTAGAAAGCATTTTATCACACTTAATTTTCTCTGTACCAGCCGTCAAAGGTGTTTCCTTTGGCGAAGGATTTGGCTTTGCGAAACTAAAAGGATCTCAAGCCAATGATGCCTTCCATTTTACTAATAAAATTGAAACAAAAACCAATAATAATGCCGGAATCAATGGTGGCATCACAAATGGAATGCCAATTATCATTCATACTTGTATAAAGCCAACACCATCCATTTTTAAAACACAAGAATCTGTGGATTATCTTTCAAAAGAAAACGTTGATCTTAAAATTCAAGGAAGACACGACCCATGCATCTTGCACCGTGCAAGAATCGTTGTCGACAGTGTAGTTGCGTTTGGTTTATTAGATTTATATATGTCTAGGCTTGCCATTAAGCCACTTCAGGGGGATTTTGAATGAAAGTAAAAGTAACACAAAGTAAAGTACATGGAAATGTAAAGATACCCGCATCCAAATCTATGGCGCATAGAGCATTGATTTGCGCCTCATTAAGTGATGGTACAAGTCTTGTTTCTAATGTCACAAACTCAAAGGATATTGAAGCGACCGTTGGCTGCATGAAAGCTTTGGGTGCTATAATTAAACAAATCGATGAAACTACATATGAAGTAACAGGCACTAATCTTTTTAAACAAGAAGGAAGTATTACGTGTAATGCGAATGAATCCGGTTCTACTTTACGCTTCTTGATTCCACTTGCTGCATGTACAAATGCCAAAGTTAAATTTTTAGGTCAAGGAAGATTGCTTCAAAGACCTATGGATGTATATGCGAATGAATTTAAAAAACAAAACATTGAATTTAATCAATCCGATAAAGAAATCATTGTGAGTGGAAATCTACAAGCAAAAGACTATGTTGTACAAGGAGATATTTCAAGTCAGTTTATTACAGGCTTCATGTTTGTCCTTCCATTATTAGGTCAAGATAGTACACTTACAATTACTGAGCCTTATGAATCAAAGAGCTATGTAAATCTTACGATTCAAATGTTAGCGAAATTTGGCATTGAAATTTTGGAAACAAGTTCAAATTCATATTTAATAAAAGGAAACCAACACTATAAAGCACAAGATGTTTCTGTAGAAGGAGACTTTTCTCAACTAGCCTTCTTTGCGGTGTTAGGCACTTTAAACAATACTCTTTCATGCTCCAACATGGACATGTTAAGTAAACAAGGAGATAAAGCCATTTTAGATTGTATTCCTAGTTTTACAAGTGACAAGGATACGATCACATTCACAAAAAAACAACCTGTACCACAAACTATCGACTTATCTAATTGTCCGGATTTAGGACCAATCTTATGTGTCTTAGCCAGTTTCACAAATGGTGAAACAAATATTGTGAATGCAGCTCGTTTACGCATGAAAGAAAGTGATCGTATTGAGGCAATGGAAACCGAGCTTAAAAAATGGGGTGTAGACATTACATCCACATTTGATTCGATTCAAATTCATGGTAAAGAACACTACCAATCAAATAATACAGTAGAAATCTTTGGACATAATGATCACCGTATTGTTATGGCAATGACGGTATTTGGATTATGTGCAGGTTCCGAATGTATTATTGATGATGCCCAAGCCATCACAAAGAGTTACCCTACTTTCTTTGAAGACATTCAAAGCTTAGGTGGAAAGGTTGAGATTCTATGACAAATATTGCGATTATAGGACTTGGATTAATGGGAGCGAGTTTTGCGAAGAAACTAACACGCTTAAACTACAACGTCTATGGTATTGATGTATCTCAACAAACCATTGGTAAAGCCAAAGAATTAAAAATCATCGTAGATGGTAGCACAAATCCTTTAGATGTCATTTCAAAGTGTGATACATTTATCTTCTGTTTATATCCAACTAAAATTCTTCCTTGGATTGAAGTCTATCAGAATGATATTCCTAAAAATTCATTATTAATGGATATTAGTGGTGTAAAGACAAATATTGTCAAACCTATTCAAAATGTATTACGCGAAGATCTTGAATTATTGAGTATTCACCCCATGTGTGGTAGAGAATCTCGTGGTATTGAATTTAGTGATGAAACTATTTTTAAAGGTTCAAACTTTATTCTTGTTCCTACTCAGAAGAATAAAGCCGAAACAATTGAAGCCGTAAAAGAATTAGCTCATAAAATGGAATTTGGTAGAATTTGTACACTATCCATTGAAGAGCATGATAAAATGATCGGCTTTTTATCACAGTTAACCCATGTCATTGCGGTATCTTTAATGAATACACACGATAATGCTCATCTTGTAGAATATACAGGAGATAGCTTTAGAGATTTAACACGTATCGCAAAAATCAATGAAGATTTATGGACCGAATTATTTATTATGAATAAAGATATCTTATTAGATGAAATCAATCAGTTTATCGATTCAATCTCTCACTTTAGAGATTCTTTAGAACAAGAAGATACACAAGAAATGAAACGCCTATTCATTCAATCCACAAAGCGTAGAGATAAGTTTAATAAAACCGATGCGAAGAAGAGATAATGCTCTTCTTTTTTTACACTTTTTTTGGCATAATAAAAAGTGGAGGTTTTACAAATGAAAACGAATACAATAAAAAGTTTTTTAACTATTACACTCGCCATGTTCATCATCAGTGTCGCCATATATTTCTTCTTGATTCCTAGTGAAGTCATCACTGGAAGTGTTACTGGTTTAGCTATGGTTTTAGCTAAAATCACAAGTCTATCTATTTCTACACTTACCTTTGTGATCAACGCCTTATTGTTGATTCTAGGTATTGTTCTAATTGGTAAGGAATTTGGGGCAAAAACAATTTATGCCTCTTTATTATTACCTTTATTTCTAGCTGTATTTGAAAGAATCTATCCAAACAATATTTCTTTAACCCAAAATGCTGTTTTTGACATGGCTACATATATATTAATTTTAGCTTTTGGACAAACCATACTATTTCGTGTAAACGCATCAAGTGGTGGAACGGATATTATCGCGAAAATTGTAAATAAATATACACATATGGATCTTGGTAAAGCTTGTACATTAGTTGGGCTACTCATTTGTACAACAAGTCTAATTGTATATGATATTGGTGCTTTAGTGGTTGGTGCATTGGCAACTTTAGCCAATGGTCAGGCTGTAGATTATTTTATTGATGGTTTTAATAAGAAAAAGAAGATTTGTATCTTATCCAAAGAATATGAAGTGATTCAAGATTATATTATGAACACATTAAGGCGTGGTGTTACTTTATATTCGGCAAAAGGTGGTTATGATAAAACAGAACATACAGAACTTGTCACAATCATGGCTACAAATGAATATAAAAAATTACTATATTATCTTCAAGAAAGTGATATTGAAGCATTCGTTACTGTATCTACAGTCAATGAAGTCATCGGTACTTGGAATAATAAGAAAAGAGTCGAAAAGCTTAGATAAATTTAAAGACATCCCAAAGCAGGATGTCTTTTTTATTTCTCGGTAAATACCCAATTTTTTTGAATATTGTAGACGACAAAAAATAAAATTGTATCAATGATAGCTTTTACAATAACAGTAGGAATTGGAATAACACTTAGTAAGGATACCAAAATACCACTGGCAGCCATCTGACATACAAACACAATGGAATAGCGAACCATTTCTCTTCCTGGATTTAATTTACTATGAAAACTAATATAACGATTTAATATATATCCCACACTACCACTAATAGCTCTCGCGCATATAGTTGCCACAAAAATTGAAATCGTACCGAGTTTAGAAAACAAACTTTCAAATATTATAAAGAAAACTAAATCAAATACAGTCGCAACATTTGATGTAAATAGATATTTCCAGAATTTTAAATACATTCCTAGTAAATCTACAACCGGACGAAAATGACTTGTTTCATTCCTATTATGTGTTTCTGAACAAATAGGTACAACTACAATCGGTGTTTTTTGTATGGCTGCATCTAGAAAATTCAATTCATAATCATACGACTTTCCTTCTGTACATAGTGCTAGTTTTTTTAATGAAGCTGGAAAACCACGAAGTCCACTTCTAGGATCTGGACATTCCTTTCCATGATTGGTAATACGGAAAAATAATTTCTGGCAAGAATTCAACCAAAATCTTACTTTCTTACCTTTTTTTCTTTCGTATGTACGTACTCCGAGCACAAAACAATCTGGATTTTCTAATAATTCTTTTGCGACCTTTTCAATATCTTCCGGCGAGTATTGACCATCACAATCGGCCGTTATATAGAAATCAGATTCTCCTATTTTTTCATCCGCCAATCGTAATGCACTTCTTAAAGCTACCCCTTTTCCCATTTTTTTAGAATGATGAATCACTTTAACGCCCATTATTTCTACTTCTTGAAAGTATTTCTGTCGATCATCACTACTTCCATCATCCGTAACAGCAATTTTATGAAAACCACGTTCATGTAATCCATGAATCATTTGAATCAAGCGCTCATCTGGCTGTAATGCTGGAATCAGGATAATACAATTATCATATGCTCCCATCTTCTTCTCCCTAAACAAAATATGTATACTATTCCTTTATCATATATGGCTTTTGAATCGAAAGATATATACAATGAAAGAAAAATATTCAATTCAATTAAATATACAAAAAAAGACCCTGGAATATATCCATGATCTTGAAATCTCTTGTACGTAAATATAATTAACGTTTATTAATTTACAAATGATTGATGCATTTTTAACCGAGATAGAGCCAGGCTTTTTCAAATATTCATTAATATATGTATCTGAAACACCTAATTTATTGGCTACATATTTCTTTTTAAGACCTGCTTCCCTAATTGCTTCTTCAATACTGATTCTTTCTTGCATCTATATCACCTCCTTGCACATTCATAATGTATTTCAATTTTTTTGAAGTTTTATTATGATTTTCTTGAATATTATTGAATATATTTTATAATTAAATAGAAAGAGGTGAAAAAATGAATAGAGAAATTAAGTTTGCTAGCACGGTTGAGAAGTACATGCGAATGAATGGTTTAACAATGAAAGAGTTAGGAGAAAAAGTAGGTCGTGGTGAAAGTACTGTATCAATGTGGATTGCTAACAAATCTACACCTCCAATGGGTATAGTACAAAAACTAGCTGATCTATTCGGCGTTACTACAGATATAATGATATATGGTGATGACTCATCCGATATTGCATTTACTGATCACGAACGCAAACACCTTGAAATTTACAGATTACTAGATGACAAAGGCCAGCACACAGTGGATACAGTCACACAAATGGAATACGAAAGAGTTAAGAAGGATAATAAGTAATTTAGGTATGATTATATAAAGGAGGGATAGGATGAATATATACAAACAAAAATTAAGCGTTACAGATCAGGTGAAACGTTTAGAAGATAAAGGAATATCCTTTAATGTTTTTTGCAAGGAACGTGCTGAAGATTATTTGACAAGCAACAATTATTATTATAAGTTAACATCTTTCCGAAAAAACTTTAGAAAACATCCTGATGGAGTAAACAAAGGTAAATATGTAAATCTTGATTTTGCATATCTAGTTGATCTAGCTATTATCGATAATTATTTGCGAGGTATTATCCTTGAAATTGCTCTAGATATAGAGCATTATTCCAAACTTAAATTATTACATCGTTTGGAAAATGACGAAGCTGAAGATGGTTATTCAATAGTAAATGATTTTATGATAAGTCTAGGCCAAAATAGACAAGTTTTAGAGAAAAGAATACTTGAAAAAGCCAATAGTTCTTATGTTGGTGATATCATTCAACATTACAATGGAAATTATCCAGCATGGACATTGATAGAAATTGTATCTTTTGGCGATTATTTAAGATTCTATAAATTTTGTGCAGATAGATGGAACGATAAAGACTTACTGAATGACTTTTATCTTATGAAAGATGTAAAAGAATTAAGAAATGCAGCTGCTCATAATAATTGTATATTAAACGATGTTACAATCAAAGAATCGAAGCACCAAACTAATCATGCAGTAAAAATCAGTCTAAAATCAATAAAGCGTCAAAGAAATGATAAATATCTTGCTAAAGAAAAAATCAGACAAATCGTTACACTACTTTACGCATCAATTCACATGATTACAAGCGATGGGGTTAAGCGCAAAATCAATAATCAATTGAAATTTTTAAAGAATAGAATATACCAAGATTACGACTATAGCTTCAATCAGAAACTTAAGGCAACATTTGATTACTTATTTGATGTAATTGACATCTATTACTAATCTGTGTTAAACTACGTTTGCAAGGAAAAACATTAGTTTTGAGGAAGCAGTCTTGGAAACGACACTGCTTCCTATTTTTATTAACTACTCCTTAATCGTAACTCTCGTTATCAGAGATCAAGTTTTGATTAAGGCTTTTTCTTTTATAAAAAAATATCCTGGATACTTCGAACATCCAAGACGATTAAGAGTACTACCAATACTCTCACATAAAAAGGTGACTACCATTTTAGATATTCTTCGAGGTTTTTAGTTTAAAAAGTTGTGTGACCTATTTGTGACCTACACATACGAATTCATAGTATTTAGGCAAAAGAAAAAATCCTTTATATAGAGGCTTTTGCTTTCTTTTAGTAAGTAAAATACTACGTTTAGAGAACTGAATATTTCTTTATTTAAAGCATATTCAGTTATTTTTGCGTCTTATACGCGTGCTTAAGGTGCATTTTAGATATTTATTATACGATCCGCTCTTTCTACAAGCACTTCATCATGACTGACTATCACAATTGTTTTTCCCTGTGACTGCATTTTCTTTAGGATTTTAAACACAACCTCTTTGTTCACTAAATCCAAACTTCCTGTTGGTTCATCTGCCAAAATCAATTGACATGGTTTGATTAAAAGACGAGCTAAGGCAACTCTTTGTTGCTCTCCACCAGAGCATTCACATATCTTTTTATTTTCGAAACCTTTTAAACCCACATCTTCAAGTGCTTTTAGAATTCTTTCCTTCTTATCTGGAAATGAAAAGTGATCTATAGACAAATACAAGTTGTAATACACGCTCTTATTATCAATCAGCGCAAAATTCTGGAATAAATATCCTATTTTTGCCTTTAACAATTTATTGGCCTGTCTAGAAAATGGTTTTACATTTTTCTTATCAAAAATCACAATGTTTCCTTTATCTGGAGAATCCAAAAGACCAATCATATTTAACAATGTAGATTTCCCTGATCCTGAAGCACCTTGTATTGCGACAAAACTTCCTTGTTCTATTTCCATTGAGAAATCATCAAAAATCACATGATCATGATATTGTTTATGAATCTTATCAACAACTACTACCTTCATTCCAAATCTCCTTTCAAGGATAACAACACTTTCTTTCTTTCAAAATACGTTCTAAAAATTAGAGCTATCATAAAATCGATTAGAATTGTGAATATCCACAAATACAAGCCTATTGTCGAAATATTTTTTACAATTAGAACCATCCACAACAGCAAGACAAGATAAACGAACAGATTCACAATAATAAAATCACGATATTTTTGCCAGATGTTTTTTCCCAACAAACAATTTAAAGAAATCATCTTTCGATTTTCTAAAAAATATAAATATATAGATTGATACTGGAACAAGAATAAAACAATCGCATAGACAAAAAGTAATATAGCTGAATCTATAATCAATTTATTGATTACCATGGTCTTTTTTCCATAATCATAATTTTCATACGCATAATTCATATTTTGATACAATCCCTTAGATTTCAAGAAATCATTAATGGACTTCTTTACGGTTTTATCTTTATCCTTAATAAAAATACCAAATTGACTCATATCATAGTTTTCATCCACAACATAAATAATTGGATTTTTTACATGCCAATTATCCTCTCTTAAACTATGCGAAATCATGACATAACCATCATCAAGTTGATCATACTCACACTCTGTAGCCAAACAATAACTTTCATCTACATTCACTGATTTTGGAGCATAAAGAGTACCCGGTTTAAATGTTTTAACTGGCTTACCATCCTTATATAAATCATATTCCTTTAAATACTCCTCATTTACAATGATATAAGGATATGTTATTTCATCCTCATCACGATTTATTTTGGTTGAGAAATCTTCATATATATATGGATATTCTCGAATCTTTTCATTCAACTGGCTCATCGCATCTTGGAACTCCAAAGAAAACATATTTATATTAACACCCTCTAAACGAAGATAATTATTATAGGTTTCTTTGTATTTATTTAAGTAATACCCATCCTGAACCACCTGAGATGTATACTTGAACGAAGTCAATAATGGTATAAATATTGAAATCAAAAAGACACATTTCAATATAAACAGAGTCATTGAAATCCATCTAAACTGAGATTTTTTCAATATAACAACCGATTGAATTTGACTTAATAAGACATATATTATAAATCCAACTACAATCAGACAAAGTACAAAAAGAAGAGCAGACTGCAGTAAATATTGAATGAGTTCATGAGTAACAGGTCTAAAGTTTTGAACCACAAGAAGATATAATAAAGCTTGTGTTAATACAAACATCAATATACTTAACAAATAAAATTTTCCATATAGCCTCTTATATATAAACCATGAAGTAGCACCTTGCATCTTACGAATAAAAACTTCTTTTCTAGATGTCAATGCATCAGATAAAAGACATAATAAAACCGCAATTGCTAAATACATCAAAATTCTCTTTAAAAACGAATAGTCAATCACTCCTGTAGAAAAATCGGATGTTGTGATATCACCATCCACTTTCAATTCAGATAATATTTTCGTATTCTCTAAATCCTTCAACAAATCCTGTTTGGAATTTGTGACAAAATACAACGGAAATAGTGTATTTCCATTCCAATCTTCTATATAATTCGCAAAAGTCTTTATTCTATGCACATTATTGTATTCACTATGAAAATCTTGATCAATAAAATCAATCGTTGCATACCTATTTTTATCCTTATACGAAGAAGACAAATAATAATCGCTATTTTTAGTAAAATCAATCGCTTTATTTTCTTCTGTATAAATTGGTAGTTTATTTTGTTTTGGAAGATATACATATTCCGTTTTTATATTTTTAGAAACTATGCCAACAAAACAAGGATACGAATGTTCTTGCAAAAAAGAATACACCTGATTAAATTGTTCTGTTCTTTCTTGCTTATCTTCACTCAATTGTAAATCAATTGGAACAACTTCCATATTGTTTTCTTGAGCAAACTTGTAACTCAGATTTATCACATCATTATATTGTTTTTGTGACAAGTTAACATAACTATCATAAAAAATAATACTTGATATAAAGATAACCAAAACCATTATTATTTTTTTCATACCCTGCTCCCTACTTTTTCAATTGTAGTTAATCAATCTCTTGTTCGAACATAATACAAAGATAGTAGTACCACTTCTACAATTCCATATGGAAATAGCCATAAATATGCAAATTCTGGATGTAATTCATCAATAGGTGTTTCTGAATTTTGGATTACAATTGCACCAGATTTTATATCTTCTACTTTTTTCTTATCATGATAGATATGCAAAGGACAAATAATAGCAAGTACAATTATGCATATCAATAATACTCTTCCTGGTTTTTTATTCATAATAATTTTCATTAAACACCCTTCTATTTAATACAAAAACCAAAACATTGTATATTAGCAACACTATCATTCCAATTGAATATGGAAAACTACTTGTTCCAGTAATAATCATTGTTGGATCTCTATAAGTAAGTGGATTAATTATATTTATCATATTTAAAGAACCTAGCGGCGATAAAAAGTATAGTCCTACTATAACAAATAAACTAATAAATAATCCTATATACGCATTTTTAATAAGATAAGAAACCATAAAAGTAAACTGATAATAAACACCAATCAACAGTATAAGCATTACTACTGTCAAAATAATGACAATTCCTAATGTCGTATAATCCAAATAAGGATTTCGTGCCATTTCTGTACTGTAATATGTTAAACCTACATTGTACATAGCATTTTTCGAAATACAGTGTTGTGTTCCATTTACAAAATCTTTAATTCTTGAAAAACTAAAACCTGTAATTCCATCCATATTAGCTAAAATTGGATATTTAAAATTTTGAAATCCTGACTTTACGCCTAGAATGATTGAAAATATTAATATAGGAACGAATACAACACCAAGAATCAAAATGAGATCTGAAGTAAATTTGTATATATAAAATTTATTTTTCAATCCAGGTATAACCATTAAAGATTTATCCAAACCATCGTCATGATAATTTTTTCGTACATTAAAAAATAACAATACAATTAGAATGGGAATGCCCAAAAACAATACATTTCGACTTAGTTGTATTAAAATTGTAGCACTGTCTACGCTTGAATAACAAAGAGGGCTCAATTCATTTCGGTATAATCTCTCAAAATAACGTGCTCCCTGCTGATATGTTGGAATCATTTCATAGCCAGCCGTTCCTACAGGTTGAAACCATGTGCACTCTTTGGGATTTGGTGGTACTCGTGTTAATTTATATTTTTTTTGAATCTGTTTTAACTCTTTCTCATGATTTGTATAATCAAAAGTAGACTGTGATTTTATCGGTACGCTCGTACGCATATCCACATTGTAACAATAGACTTCCATACCCGTTATATACATTTTCTTCCACTGTTTATTCTCTTTGTAGTATTCAAAAAACTTCCCTTTATTATTTACAGATTCAATCTGTTTTTCGATATATTTTCTTTTCGAATCAGGTAAATTAAAACGAGTTAAAGCACTGACTTCCATTGATCCTTGAGATAATGAAAATACGTCTTCTATCTGTGCCTTATTGTTTAATACAACCAACATAACAAGTTCGCATATAAGCAAAAGCCCAATTAATATTTTAACTTGTGATTTTTTTAAGTTCCGTTTTATTTCAAATTTCATAAATTTCAACATATCAATCACCCGTTACAATCAAATCTCTCTTTTTTAACAATAAAATGCTTAAAATCACACAAACTATTAAAACAACAATATTCATTATACAAATGGTAAAAATTTTATTTTGTTGAAGCATACTAAACATATCAACATTTAGAAATCCAATGAAATAATTAATTTTATGTAAGTTCTGACTAAAAAGATTAACCATTAAATAAAGCGTTATAGTAATCACCAAAGATGTCGTAGTTGATTTAAACAAGCAAGAGATTAATGTATATATACCTATCAGAAATAAACTCATAGCTATTGTTATAAAAATAATATACATTAGTATCTTACTTTCCATATATATATGATTTCCCACTGAAAATGAATATTGCGTATTTCCCATACCAAAAATCAGTGTATTTACGCCAAATAATAGAACTATCAAACAAATAAATCCAATTAACAAAAAAATAGAAAATACCACTTTAGTAAGAATAATTTTTAAAGTATCGTATTTTGAAGTAAACAATATTTTATACACGCCTTGATCGAATTCTTTAAATATATCAAAAATCAAAAGGAAATATAAAATCAATAAAACTGCACCTAAATAATGATTCGATAAATTCACAGCCAAGTTAGATGTTGTACAAACATAAGGCGAATGCTTAATTGGAATATGATTCTTTTTTAAATACCTATATTCTTTCTGTGTCTTTTTTAGGTAATCTAAAGAATGCGTTGTATACGAAATAATCGTATACTTTTTTATTTTTCCTTCAATTAACAAATCATTCCACTGCATTAAATCATCTAAAGAAACTGCAGAAGTAGAATAATCACGGTATAAATCATTTGCACAGGAATACAGCCTATTAAAATATTCAATCGCATTTCCATAATATTGTTTGTCTTTTTCTTTTTTAGCCAAAAACTGATAATTTACCATATTCGTAATATCGTACATAGCATTTTGCCTTGCCTTGGAAAACTGTTCCGTTTTTGCTTCTATGTATACATGATTTTGGTATCCGTTAAAAGAAACATACCCTATAAAAGAACAAAGAATCAATAAGAATACAAGCCAATTCTTTTTTGTGCGAATAAATTTCTGCCATTCATACTTTAACAAATAAACCATATCTATTCTCCATAAATTCTTGTATACATATTCTCTAAATCATCGCTTGTATTAGTGATATCCAGCAGCTGAACGTCTTCTCTTTCTAATTTGCGTAAATATACGGATAGCTCATTTTGGTTTTGAATAGAAAATTCATATAGAAAATCTGATAGTTTTCTAAACTGGTGGTCTGTTATTATTTTATTCACCCTAATTTGATATGTGATTGTCTGCTCTTGTTTTTCTACCTCTTTAATTTTACCATTTTCAATATAAATAATTCGATCAGCAATCTTTTCAATTTCATTTAATTGATGGCTAGAAATCAATAAAGACATTCCTTGTTCATCCACCATTTTACGAAGCTCTTTTCGCAATTCAAATACACCCGATGGATCCAATCCATTCATAGGCTCATCTAACATTAGGAATTGTGGAGAAGATAGCAATGCAATAGAAAGTGCTAATCTTTGTTTCATACCTAAAGAATAGCTAGATACAGGCTTCTTTAAATAATCTCCTATTCGTGTATAATCTGCCATTTGTTGTAGTTTATCTTTCGATACATTTTTTAAGCTGGCAAATATCTCAAGATTTTCATAACCAGTCATATTAAAGAAAAGTCCTGGACTTTCAATCAAACTAGCCTGATGCGACAAAGCCTTCTCTCTTTGACTTTGTATATCATGACCACATATAGTAACATTTCCAGAATCCATATGAATTAACCCGCATAAACATTTCATTAATGTACTTTTACCTGCACCATTAGGACCAATAAAACCTACAATTTCATTTTCTCGAATAGAGAACGAAATATCATCTAACACTAAATGATTGCCATATGACTTACACAAATTTAAAACATCTAAAACATTTTGTTTTATCATTATAAATAGCCCTCCTTTTTTTAGTTAGAAGTTAGAACAATTGAAAATGTTACAAAAGTAAATGTAAATCAAAACATTTCTTTTATCATTTTCTATACAACAATATTTTTTTCATAAGCTCATCTTATCTTTCTGTCGAACACTCACATAATTTATAAATAGTAAAACAAAAATAAAAACGGCACATATACAAATCGAATTCAACCAATTTTGCATGCCACAACCCGATAAAACACTCAAACTTGGGGTTATACTAAATGGATTTATAAAAGATATCAAATCCATTCTTTGACTGAGGACATGTAAAATAATACAAATTATTCCAGATAAATAATTAAATCCTGTTTTCGTGAAGGTATATACACAAAACATAGCCATTTGAATATAAAGTTCTAATTTTAGAAGAATTAATGGTAAAGATATTATTAAAGCTTTCCATAATGGAATAAAAGATAAATCAGGTATAAATCCTTGTTCTGTCGCATAATATTCAGACATATTATTTATGACATAATTGTCTGTATGATACATCCTTTTAAAAGAGAAAAAATGTTTAGTGTCAGCCAACAGCCATGTATCCCATCCTGCAAAGCCATTACTAATTCCTAGCAAAAGAAAAGGAATACCAATTGATGCAATCATAAGAAGTAAAAAAGCTATAAATAATTTTACTTGTATGTGTACGAAAAAGTGCACATCATTTAATTGTTCGAGCTCAAAAACACCTGTCTTTTTTTCGTACATTAAAACAACAACACAATAAATCAAACATAAAGGCATAAACAAATACGCAAATGAACTGTCTATTCTTAACTGGTGTGCTAAAAAATACCATGGACCTTTTCCTACATATTGTTCCGTATTTGTTTCTAATTGATGTAGCTGTTCTTGAACAGATAATTCAACGGTTCTATAATCCTCTTTTTTATTTTGAGATATTTGGCTTCCAATCATAAAAATCCGACTCTGATCAAATAAAATATCTGCTTCTTCAAAGCCTAATTTATGAACTTGGCGCATAAATTTTTCATCACCATTCTTTTTTAAAGTATCCAAATGATACAGCTTATCCCATAATGTAATTTCATTATATCTTTTTATTAATCCTTTATTTTTAAAAACTTCTTTTCCATATTTGTTAAATAAATTCCATCCAGCTTTGGCATTATCAATAGCCCAGCTTAAATAATCCTGATAACTATTCCAATACACCTTTTCCTCTGCACTCATATGTTTTACGGCCATGTATTGCAGATTGATATCTGATAAAGCTCTTTGGTATTGTTGAATCTGCGTTTCAAAAATATTCATATTCTGTTCCACATCATACTCATGTCCCATATAATTTGGTACTTGCACCATGTTCAATACTAATAAAATGAAAAAGATAACAGCACTCACTTTATTCTTTAATACACTTTTTATTTCTAAACTCATAAACTTAACCTAAATCCAATCTTTCTAAATAGAGACATGAAATGAACTGTATGCATATTGCGCCTATAAAAAACAAAGATGTATAGGCCCATAAAGTTTCTATATGCAAATATGTATACATAAAAACAAATAATAATCCCGTCAACATTAGACTCATTCCTTTATTTTTCGTCAACAAAGATAAACATTGTATGCATGAAGCACTAAACAAAACCCATCCAAGTACAGAAAGAATATGATGAGACAAGTAAGTAATCACCGGTGTTGTTCCAATCAATAACTCTATGCCACTTCCACAATATATATATCCAATCAAATACAATACAACGAAAAATAGTATACTAAAAAAAACAGTGATAAAAATATGTAACAACGCGCGAAGTATATATACATATTTACGACTTTTCCCTATTGTAAATAAATATCGAAATGTATTGTTTTCTAAATCTTTAGACCATATATCCACATTCCACACTAGAATCAAAATCATGAATAAATAAAAGAAAAGATTGTTTCCTTTTAAAAATTGCACCATCAAATAACAACCCGTCGGTTTATTTTGATATACAAAGTCGTAATATTCATTTTCAATATATGTTTTTTCCATTTGAATTCGTTTTTTTAAGTCTTGTTTATTTTTTTGAAGAATCGATTTAAAATTGGATAAATCCATACCTGAATCAATATATTTTAAAATATTTTGATCCCTATCATACATATCTTTTGCGATAATTTTTGCATCCTCGTCATTTTTCCAATCACTTAATAACTTTTGACAATAAATACTATCCTCTCTAAAAAAGGCATTCAGTTTTTCTTTTGGAAGAATATTGATTCTTTGGTTTTCTTCATTTAACGTTTCATAATAATACATGATTTGATTGGATGCATATTGTTCATATTCAGTATTGTATTTAAAAAAATACACGGATAAAACGCTAATTAAAACAAGGATCAATGCTAGAATATTTCTTTTTGAAAAAAGAAATTTAAATTCATTTTTTAATAACATACGCTTAACCCTTATATAATTCCTTATAATATGTTTCCAAATCCTGATGTACTTCAGCTAAAGAATACACTAAAATGTCATTTTGAATCAGTATTTGCAAGGATTTAGAAAATTCTTCTTTGGAATCACATTGCATGTAAAGAACATGCTCTTTAATAAAAGAATTTTTTAAAAGAAGCAATACATCTTTCGGATTAGAAACTTCTAATCGATAAATCGAATGATTTTGACGAAGTTCGTCCATATTCTTCTCTTTGATCAACTTTCCACTTTTAATAAATAAAGCTCGATCAGCTAATTTATCGAGTTCACTTAGCTGATGAGAAGATAATAAAATACTTGTTCCTTCATTTCGTATAGTTAAAAGCTTATTTCTTAAATCAAATATAGCTTGTGGATCTAAACCATTCGTAGGCTCATCAATAATAAGCAATTTAGGTTTGGACATCATAGCCAAAGCCAATACTAATCTTTGTTTCATTCCCATCGAATAATGTTCTGTGGCTCGATATAAGCCATCCTTTAAATCACTGAATTGCTCCATTTCCTCAATTCTTTTAGAATCTAAATGCTTCCAATTTGCCATGATTTTAAAATGTTCATGTCCAGATAACTCTGGATATAAAGATGGATATTCAATACTTACACCTATATTTTTTAACGCATTGGATGAATCGCTCTTTAAATCATGTCCACAGATAGTAATTTTCCCTTCGTTCATATGATATAGTCCTGTAATACATTTCATAATTGTACTTTTTCCAGCACCATTTGGCCCAATCAATCCTACAATTTCATTTTCAAATATTGAAAAACTAATATTATCTAAAATCCTATGATTTTTAATCTGTTTTGAAACACCTTCTACTTTGAGTATTTCCATATATATATTCCCCCATATTCCTTTCCTAAATAATAAGAGACAACAAAATGTTATCTCTTAAATACTTATAGCTTAAATCCATAATTCGGTTTACACTTTATTTATCTCATAGATACTATATTTCCACTAGACTTGGTTTAGCCGGTGCATTAGTTCTTGCATTGAATATGATTGTATTGTCACCATTTAAAAAACAAGTATTATATAGTGATCGTTTCATTGCAATTGCAAATATCCATTAAAAAAAACTCTTTCTGATTTCAGAATAAATTAATTGTAATAAAAAAGCAATATCAACTTTTTAATTAAGTTTTTCATAATACGTAATAGAATCATTAAAAGAATTTCGAATAAATAAGACAAATCAAAAAAAGTATCCAAGCTTCCGTTGTTTTAAGACGGAGAAGGATACCATTTTGAATACATACATAAGCAGTATACTTATGTCAATTCCAATTATAATATAGTATATTTGACGTCACTTCATGAGCTAAACCTTGAGAATGATACCCTAAAGCCAGCTCACAAAATATGAACTATAATATATTTCATTACAATTCAATTGATTAAAATGCTCTTTCTAATTTCAATATAAAGTAATTGTAATAAAAAAACAATATCAATTTTTTAATTAAGTTTTAGCCCTATATCTTCAATTATTTGGTTCGCATATGACATTTTGTAGAAATTTTCTTGTAATTCTTTCACTTTTCTTAATTTATTTTGTAATCTACAATCAAGATATAACTCATTTAGTAGTTTTAAAACTAACATAGCTCTGTCAACTTCACCTGCAGTCAAAGCTAAATTATAGCAACTTTCTATACGCTCAATAGCCTTTTCACGCTTATTATCAATCAAGTATTTTAAACCTTGAAAGAAATTCTTATAATATTTACCTATACTATTGTTACTTAGAGATTGTCGTATATATTTTTTTGCTAATGTATAATCTTTAATAAATAAATGAAGCAAAATCCTATACAAAACTAAATCATAATCGTCTTCCAAGTATTTCTGATCTACCATTCCTAAATACTTAAATCCATTCTCATAATTCTTTTGTAGTAAAGAAATCAATACTAAATTAGATAGAATACAATATTTTAGAAATTCTTCATTTCGTATTTTTGATTCTTTTAACAGCTTTAGATTCAAATTTTCAGCTTCAACATATTGTTCTGTATTCAAATACAGTACTCCTTGGTTCAATAATAAATAACATAATCTTTCAAAAGAAACTTCTTTAATCGCAATCTCTATACTTTTGCGAATATATTTTTGTGCCAAAGTATAATATCCCAAATTCAAATAAATACTGCAATAATGATAATGATTCATTAAAAACTCATTATCATATAATCGCGATTGATTTAAATACTCCAAAGCTTTTATACTATCGTTCAAATACATTTTTTCTAGCGCTTTTATATCATAATAAATAGATAATTCCTTATTTGAAAATGAACTTTTTCCTATTTCAAGAATTCTTTTAAACAGTTGTGCATCTTCATTATTTTGATTGATAATTCCATCCATATATAGAATTAGATAATATTCAAATCGTGCATAAGAGCAGCTAATGAAAGAATTGTTTTTAACTTCTTCTATTGTAGAATTCATTTCATCTGTTGATAAATTTGAATATTGAGCATAAATATACAGAACTAAATCAATCATCTTTTTTCTATCGGTTTTATAATCAAACGAACAACCACATACATGACAAATTTCATTTATCTTCTCTTTAGTTGCTGAATTCTTACCTGTTTCAATCTGGGAAACAGTAGATTCACTTACTTTCAAAGCAGATGCTATTTTTTTCATTGGAATATTTTTTTCAACCCTAATGCTCTTTAAAATATTGCCAATCAATGACCTATTTATATTATTTGACACATTTCTCACCTTTGTTTCCAATGCAAATGATGGTTCATTTCCTTTATATATACATCTTAAATCATAAACCAAACATTATTTTATATTTCTTATGATTAATTCTAATCGTTTATTAATATTCATTCAATATGCAATATTTAATTAAGAAAATACAACATATTTATATTATTTGATAATATATGCTTATTATCTATCATATCATCTTCAATCGAGGCACTGTGATAATCATACTTTTATTTTGGATTAGCAAACACTACTCCTCCGTATATAGATCTTAATTGATCTAACGTGTAGGATTTTGTTTACCAATCTTTTTTTGCGTCTTGAAACGTATTTGTAATGCCATCAAGATTGCCTTCTTGAACAGTTAATGTATTATCTTTTACTGTAATGACTATACCAACATGATTGTGTCCAATAGCAGAGAACACTGCACCAGCTTTTGGCGAAGAAGATCGTTCAAATTTATCTGGATATGCTGCCACCAATTCCTTCACACAACTACTTCCATCTCCACTAAAGCCAGGATCATAGCCATATAATTCATAGAATCTTCCCCAAGCAAACCATGTACATTGTCCATATAATCCGGCCTGTGCGTATGGATTCTTTGTCACCCAGGCTTCTAGATTATTCAAATTAGGATTTGTACCTCCTCTAAAAGTGATCCCTACATATCTCATAACATGATCAACATAAGAAGGATCCCCATAGCCGGATACATTTAACTCTTGTTTTTTATTGTCAGAAAACTGTTATGCATTATATTTAGAATATCCACCAAAATTACGAATTGCCCATTCAATATAGCCAGAGCCGTAATTATATCCTTGCAAAGCCAAATATATACGTTCTGTGTCGGATGAATCCTTTACTTTTGCTTTCTTTAAACAATCTGAAAAAGTATGTGTTCCCACTTCAATGGAATACTCAGGATCCGTAATTCCATTAGGTACTCTAGGATATTTTGTATTATACCCTGACTCACTTGCCTGCATTGGATCATTTTCTTTTCCTCCTGACTCCTGCATCATAATAGCCTGCAACAAAGAGACATAATCCTCAATATCATATTCTTTTGCACATTTTCGAATTGTATCTTCATACACAATGACTTCATCACTTAGAGAAACAATTGCACTATTTGATCCACCATCCTGTGCCAACACACTAAATGTTCCAATAAATTTTGGGTGTATCTATGTTGATGAAAACGAGAAATAAACAGTCAAAAAAGTATCACCATAAACAAGTGACACTCTTTTATTGAGAAAACTTAATTCACACATAAAATCAATAATAATTGGATTAATGTGCATCAGGAAAATCATTTTTGAATTTGCCACCATAATGATTGTTCTTATAGTTTCTAATATATAGTAATACAACCATTATTACTAGAACAATGCCACAGATGGCATACATGGTAGTTGAATTTAAATTATAGAATAAATAACAGATTACTGTACCAACAATAATTAATAATCCTATAATCACAAGGAATGCATCCACATATTTTTTCATTTAAGACACCCTCTTTCTTATTATAAAATTTTAGTAATTGTGTTTTTTGTATCTAAATCACATTTTTTAATTGTTCATACTCATCTAGACTTAGCTTTGCCAATGCATTAATTCTTGCATTGAATATGATTATATTGTCTCTATTTTTAAAACAATAATTATAAAGTGATTATTTCATTTTAAATATACTTTCTTCTAAAAGAGCTCTTCTAAATTCAATATATACGAATAGCCTTTAAAAGACAATCCTAATTTTTTAATTAAGTTTTAGCTCTATATCTTCAATTATTTGATTCGCATATGACATCTTGTAGAAATTTTCTTGTAATTCTTTCACTTTTCTTAATTTATTTTGTAATCCACAATCAAGATATAACTCATTCAATTGTTTTAAAACAAAAATTGCTCTATCATATTGTCCATTTTTTAATGCGATTTGATAACAGGTTTCAAAATTATCGATGGCTTTCATAGGTTTATTATCCATCATACATTTTAAAGCACGGATAAAATTCTCATGATATTTTGAATTCTTTACATCTCTTAAAAAAGAAGCAATACACTCTTTTGATTTCGTATATTCATGGCTAAAATAGTATAGAAGACATTTATACATTTTTAAATCTAAGTCATCTGTAAATTGTTCATCGATTCTGTTTAGATAATCAAATCCGCTTTTTATATCTTTTTGAATCAGCGAAGTAAAAACTAAATTTGATAAAATACAATACTTCATGATTTCATTTTGTCTTTTAATGGATTCATTTAATAGCTTTAAAAACAGATTATTTGCTTCATCATAACGAGATGTATACATGTAAAGTACACCTTGATTCAACAGCAAATAATATAATCGATCGAAAGACAATTGTTGAACTGCCATTCTTAAACTCTTATGAATATACTGCTGTGCCAAATTAAAATATCCTAAATCCAAGTAAATACTGCAATAATGGTAATTTATCATTAAATGATTACCCTTATTAGATAACGCCTTATCTAAGTATCCTAATGCTTCTTTTATTTCATTCGAATATATCTTCTCTAATGCCATTATATCGTAATAAATGGATAATTCCCTAACCGAAAAGTTATTCTTTCCTAATTCAATAATTCCTTTATATAAAGCTGTATCCACATCTTTTTGGTTAATGATAGCATCCATATACAGAATCAGATAATATTCAAATCTAGCATAAGAACAAGCAATATTATGTATATCTTTTACTATTTTAATAGTTTCATTCAACTCTTCTTTTTTTAAATCTGTATACAAACCATAAATATCATATACACGATCTATAATTAGATTTCTATCCAAATCAAAATTAAATGTTTGCCCACATATTTCTGTAAACAAAGCAATCTTCTCATTTGTTGGTTTATTCTTACCAGTTTCAAATTGTGAAATTGTCGCTTCACTCACATCCATATTCTGTGCAACTTTTTTTATAGGAATCTTTTTCTCTGTTCGAATGCTCTTTAAAACATTACCTATTAGTATACGGCTAAACTTATCTTGCACTACTTTTCACCTTTATTTCCAATTCAAAATAATTGTTCAGTTTTCTTTATATATACATCTTAAATCATAAACCAAACATTATTTTATATTTCTTATGATTAATTCTAATCGTTTATTAATATTCATTCAATATGCAATATTTAATTAAGAAAATACAACATATTTATATTATTTGATAATATATGCTTATTATCTATCATATCATCTTCAATCGAGTCAATGTGATTATGTATTCCACACGCCAGATCAAAAACATTTTACGTATCGTAACTATTACGATAGTTACTGGAATCCATTTATGGTTCGATTTGGATATGATCAAACAGCACATTGTTGCAGACACACATGTGTATCTCTACTTGCAACTGCACACGTATCACAAACATATCAAAAACTAATAGTTGGTCACAAAGGTGTTAATACACACCGAACCGTACTCTACAATTTCCCTTTCCACTTGCTTGTTGAGTGCAGTTCTCCAAAGCCTCTTTGAACACAGAATTTCATTCTGTGGCCACACGTTTTGCGAACGCTTTTGACCAGAACCAGCTTACCGCTGGCTGTGGTCTTTTTCTTTTAATTTAACTTGATTATTAGTTTTCATATTCAAATAATTTGGCAATCAACACTTTGAGTTCATCCAAAGCAGCTGGCGTTCCAACAATGACTTCCAAACATTCATTTCCAGTACGATAAACAACAACCTGTATAGGAGTGGCGTTCGATTGACAACGATGATCAGCTAATGACTTTGGTAACCAGTGACACAAGAGAAATAAACGAATTATAGTCATTGGAAAACAAATTCGTTTGCTTCTTTAGAATCATTGACATAGTTATAATAGCTAAAAGCATACTATTCACTTTCAAAAATTTAAAAATTTTTATTTTTTGAAAGTGGCATATTGCATACAAAGATTATAATCGGATATAATACAAGTAAAGATGACTTTCAAAAGTTTAAAAAAATTCATTTTTTGAAAGTGAGGCAACACTATGAAAACCATTGAAAGAACTGAATACCTAAATCGAATAAAGAATCTGAAGGATACGCCTGATATAAAAGTTATTACCGGTATCAGAAGATCGGGTAAGTCAATACTGATGCAGGAGTATATCCAGTATCTGAAAGACAACTTTAATAATATCAACGTTATCTTTATTGACTTTATGGATCTTTCATTTGAACACCTGAAAGAGTATCATGCGCTTCATGCCTATGTTGAAAAACGTTATGTGGAAGGAAAGTCGAATTATCTTTTCATTGATGAAGTGCAGATGTGTCCAAATTTTGAACTGGCTGTAAATAGCCTATATTCAAAAAGAAAATATGATATCTATATCACCGGTTCCAACGCTTTTTTGTTAAGTGCAGATTTAGCCACTCTATTTACTGGGCGTTATATTGAAATTCATGTCTATCCATTCAGTTTCAAAGAATATTGTAATTACTACGACAACAACCACGACATAGAAAAGCTATTTGAAGATTACACCATCAAAGGTGGATTAGCTGGGTCCTATGCCTACAACACCGAAAAAGACAGGAAGGATTATATCAAGGAAGTCTATGAAACAATTGTTACAAGAGATCTTGTACAGAAGTATTCCCTGCCAGATACTCAGGTATTACAGCGCTTAAGTGAATTTCTTATGGACAATATATCAAACCTGACCTCACCAAGCAGAATCAGCAATATGCTATCCGAAAAGAACATATCAACCAATCATGTCACCATTGGAAAATATATCAAATACCTGTGCAACGCCTTTGTTTTCTATGATATCAAGCGCTACGATATCCGTGGCAAGAAATATCTTGAAAGCACAGAAAAGTTCTATTTAAGTGATATTGGCATACGTTATGCTGTTCTTGGTACAAGAAACATGGATTATGGCAGAGTATATGAAAACATGGTCTGTCTTGAATTATTACGTAGTGGCTATGATGTCTATGTTGGAAAGCTTTATCAGAAAGAAATCGATTTTGTTGCCCAAAGAGGTAGTGAAAAAATCTATATTCAGGTAAGTGATAATATCACTGAAGAGGAAACATTCAAAAGAGAATATGCGCCTCTTTTACAAATCAAGGATGCATATCCAAAGATTATCATCGCCAAAACCGGTCATCCAAAGTATTCATATGAAGGAATTGAAATTTTTGATATCAGGGATTGGTTGCTAAATAAAAAACAAGCTATATAATCAAAAAATTAGTAAGATTAAAAATATTAAACGCATCAGCATTTGCTGGTGCGTTTCTTTTGAAGGAATTGCCGAACGTACTGGTAAGTCTTCTGAATTCTTGGT
Source organism: uncultured Solobacterium sp. (assembly GCA_900547815.1). GTDB lineage: Bacteria > Bacillota_I > Bacilli_A > Erysipelotrichales > Erysipelotrichaceae > Holdemanella. The sequence continues at coordinate 15,114 of URHY01000001.1, read as the reverse complement.
GATGTGAAAAAACGCAATTTCTACCTTTTTGGCAAGTACATAAAGTAAAATTACATTTTGTGCGTGCTTTTCGATAACTGAGGAGTTAATTTTGCTACTTATAAGCGTGCTGTATGCGTGCTTAAAGAGACTTTTCAACACTATTCACAACAATTCACAGAAATAGAAAAAACCATCCAAAGCCCATATATAAAGGGTTTGAGTGGTTTTGAATCTCTTTGCAGAGTAGTCAAAAGTATGTTCTGACTAACGTTTAGGTAGTTACGACATCCCATAAATAAAGGCTTTCAAGCTTTTTTTGTTACCTACCCGTTACCTTCTTACTACTTTTTACTACAACTAAATACATCTTATTGCCTTCTATTAGGGTGTCTGTGCTGCCTCCTGCGTTTTTTATATCTGGTTCTCTCCAGTATCGAGTCCGGCCTTTTATATCCCGTGCCGAGGGGTAACCAAGCCTTTTAAACGCCGTGCTTAGGGCATAATAAAAACCGCGCCATTCCTAGCACGGTTCTTGTCCTTATTTAGTTGTGTTCTATAGTACTTCCGCAATTCCTTTTGCAAGTCTTGCGGCTTTCTGCATCAAGCTGTTTTCTTCTAGGTATTCTAGTCCCTTAAGGGTTATCCTGATACCCTCTAGCCCTTCAGTGTTTGGTGTTGGGTCTCCTATGTATTGGATCACCTGGAAACCCTCAACGTATCCGTTTTTCAGTAGCATGCCTAGAAGCGCTTTTCTCTTTGGTTCTGTGATGCCTAGATTGTCCGCTGAAAGTCTTCGGATGTCTAGAACTTCATAGTCCATTGATTTTTGCAGAATTGATAGAATTTTGTATATCGTTTTGAAGTCTTCCGACATGTTCTGCCTCCTACTAAAAATCCGCGCTATTTCTAGCACGGATCCTCTTGTACTGTCGCGGGCCCCCTTCGTCTTTCGACGCACCCCGCATATCGTGTATCAGCTTTCCAGGGATTCTTTAAGCCTCACAGCACTTTTTCTACTTAAAGTATATCCCGTTTAGTTCTTTGAGTCAATCAATGAATCACTGTCCTGTAGCTTCTTGTATTGCTTCAGAGCCTTGTTCTTTTTGCTTCCTATGTAATTCACATGTACTATAAATTCCTCGCTTTCTCCAACTCTTTTATCAATGGCGACCTCTAGGCCGTAGCTTTTTCCATCCTCGCCAGGATATAGTTTATAGAACTTAAAGTCTCGATTATTCTTGTTCTTTCCTAAGAGCACTAAATCATAATTTTCTATAACCTCTGCGATTTTGTTATAACAGTCTTCCGGGTATTCATTTATGTGCCTGTATAAGATGTAAGCAAGGTCTGTTTTCTTTAAAAGAACCTGTTCTTTATTGATTCCGTATTTTTTTAAGATTTCAGGGGTCTTAGCCACTTGATAAGATTGTTTTGCATCTAGTTCGCTAAGGTATCCGATCCAGTAGCTTTTATCCTCGCCCTTATCTTTCTTTTTCAAACTTGCCAAGTTTTGTTTTAAAAAGTTGGAAAGGTCCTTTTTTGTTCCTATGTCCTCTTTATATTCGAGCTGTTTTTTCTGGATTCTGACAGGCTTGTAAGGTCTGCCTTTTGTTCCGCCTATCTTCTCTGCTAAGTAGTCTCTCTTTAATCGGCCCTTAGAAGCGTCCACAAGCTCCTTTAGTCTCATCTTGTTGTATTTATACCAGTAATCCTCTTTCGTCGTGTCTAGCCCTGCTGCGGCTTTCACACGGCGCTCTCTGTCCCACTTTCTCATGTTTCTTTCGTAGGACCTTTGTCTTTGTTCCATCTGGTATATTCTGTCATTTTCTTTAGGATTTACAGGCTTGTTGTAATCCTCGCTTATTCCTGGAAAGTATGCAGTGAATGAGTGCCTGCAGTATAGCATCTTTTTTTAATTTAAATCATATATTTCTTTTACATCTGATAGAGGCGCTCCTATTAGTCCGCCGCCTTCTACAAATATTTCAATCTCATCTATATCATCTGGACTATCTGCGTCAGATACGTAAGTAGCGCAACCTGTATAAGAGTTACCATCTTTAAATATTACTCTAGCTCTGTCTAAACTCCAGGCCTCCATAAATTCATCCTTTGTCAGTTTTTTCATTCTTTTAAAATTCCTCTACAATAATTCTTTCTTATAACACAAATTTAAACTATGTTCAATCAATAAAAAAGGGGCTGCACTATTGCAGCTCCACGCTGGAACCACGCTCAAATTCTATTGATGGCATCCAGTAGTTCTTTGTAATCCAGGTGGGTGTATACCTTTTCTGTTAAGCTCATAGCTCCTTTATGCCCTACTATCTTTTTAATTGTAACAGGCTTCACGTCCGCCAGTGTCAACAGTGATATACAAGTGTGTCTTGTATCGTGTATATGATGATCCATGTTATAACGCAGCATTAACGGTTTAAAAAATGTATCTCTGTAGTTTCTGTATAGCATTTCTTCACCGCTCAACGTTGTTATTAAAAACTCGCTATTATTGGCATTATACATAGCTTCAAAGAATGGATATATCTTGTCGGCTATAGGTACCGTTCTAATACCTGTATCGGTTTTACTTCTTACCACTTTAAACACTCTGTTTTTTAGATCCACATCCTTCTTTTTAAGTTCCAGTAGCTCCGTAGCCCTTAATCCCGTGTAAATATAGATCAATATTGTTTGTGTTCCCCAGTCGTTGCTATTGTCCCATAGGGTGGCTATTTCTTCCCTTGTAAATGGGCTACGATCAATCTTATTAGGGTTCTTGTCTTTGTGTTTAGTTATGTCAACAAATGCGCTATAGTCCTTCTGGGCTATATCGTACTTTAAAGCGTATTTATATACCTGTTTGATACATAAGTTTATTTTGCGCATTGTTGGGTAGTTCTTGCCGCAGTTATCCATTACTCTTTGTAAATCTATTGTTTTTAGATCTCGTATAGCTCTATCCCACAACGGCGCCAGGTCCTTTATAGCTGATTCATAAGCGAGCCTAGAACTTCTCGAAGGTTTTCCCTTCTGGTATTCTGTATACCACCTATCAAACACTTCTTTAAACGTTGTATTACGTTCTCTTGTATCAAATGGGGTTTGATTATATTGGTTTAGAAGTTCCAGGGCCTCGGCTTTTGTTCTCGCATATCCTACGATCAATCTTTTTTGTTCTACTTTATCCTTTTCTTTGTTGAACTCGTAGCCCGTCGTTACTCTCACTATATAGGGCTTGCGCCTGTTTCCAGATAGTTTCGCTATGGATCCAAATCCGTTTGGGTTTTTCATTCTTGTGTTAACCTCTAATAATTATTCTTTGTGAAATTGCATACACTCTATCTAGTGCACTCTGGCTTGGTCGCATTAAATATATTAGTGTATTTATTTTTCCAGTTTCTGTATTTCCATACTTACCAGATAGGTAAGCAAGCTTTACAACGTCTATTACATCTAAGCCGTTTGACATAGCTTCACAAGCTACTTTTAACATTTCCGCTTCATCCTCTTTACTATATTTATTTTCTTCTAGCATTTTAGTTATATACTCGTTATTTACGTATTTTGTCATATGTCTTTTTTCCTTTATTTATGTTATAATTTTGTTGTGTTCTATTGCTATCTGGAAATTATCTTTTCCATTTGCAATATATGAGCGAACTAGTCTTAAGCTAATAGGGCTAGTTCTTTTTTTTATTTGTTTAATTCTTTTTTGATTTGATTAAAATTTTGTTTTATATCCGTGACTTTTTGCAGGTGCATATCATCCAGTTTTTTTAGTATATGCTTCTTGTTAGTAATAATCTTTGCTTTTAAATCTTTGTACTCTTGGATCTGTTTTAAATAACGATCCTTTTCTTCGATAAAATTAAGCATTTTCTTACCTATATCTTTTTTAACATTTTCAAGTCTAACATCATCATAGCTAATTCCTTTCGGCCTAGGGGCATTTTCATACTCAAAACGCCTTAAAGATTGTTTTAAATTTTCAATAGTATGATCGATATCTAAACATATCTTTTCACTATCTCCTAATTTCTCTAAAAACAGTTCCGCTTCTTTTTGCTCATCTATTTCAAATCTTCTATTGGTTGCATAATAAATTATGTCGATATCACTAACATTGCGATCTGAAAGATATATGTTACAAGCCCTAAATAGCTCATAGTCCGTTAACGGAATCATATCGCTATTATTTAAATAGGCAGATAAGGAACGTGCTAGCAAGCTGCTAGCTCGTCCTTCTGCTATTAATAAATCAAGAATATCCTTAGCCAATGGCTTATTTAAATCTAAATCAAATAAGTGCTTAATTTGTATTCTAGTTCTCATTTTGGGCTACACCATCCACACTAGATAATAAAAGATCTAACTTTGTTAACTCACAAGATGCACCACCACGTTTTTTATAGTATTCTGTCTGAGCATTTAGTAATCTTGTTTTGGCCGTATCTAATTTACTAACGGGTTTCTGCCCTGTTGTATCTCTTATAAATTCCGCGGCTTTTACATCACCCTGGATGGCTTTATTAAATATAGATACAGCTAAATACATTTGATTTGTCATTTCATCATCTTCTATTCCCAATTCCTGTAAGACTTGCTTTCCTTCTTCATTAGGCTCTAAATCTAAAATAATAGTTAAGCATTTCTTTAGCTTCTTATTTTTCCTTCTTGCTTCCTGGCTGGCCTTCCCGCCTTTAGTTCCCATAATAGCTGCATTTTCTTTATTAAATGGCTTTAGATTTTCACTCATTGCTATTACCTCGAGCAATGGAGTACAACGTTTCTAAGATCTATAATAGCCGCAATTAATAGGATTTTTAGATACTCCTCTTTGTTTTCTTTTTCTGAAAGATCCTCTGTGATTTCACCAGTGATTTGATCTAAATTTTTTGATGATATGTTATTTACATTCATTTTTTCACTCTCCTTCTAATCGGTTGTGTGTTCTATTAAAAGGTTTGTGTTCTATTAGCTAGACTCTTTTCTTTTTATTTATATGTGTTTAAAAGTTCATCAAGCTCCGTTAGTTGTGCAAGTATAACCCCTCTTTTATCCAAGGAAATGGCGCATTCCATTTTTTTCTCAGGCTTTTTGCAGTTTTCAATAAATGCCAAAATGTCTACTGTTAGGACTTTAATTTTATCCAATGGAGATTGCGTGATTTCTTTGCCATATAATAAATTGTTTAGCGTTTGCGTTGCACTGTAATTATCCTTGTATTTTTCTAGATAAGCTTTCTTATTTTCATCTGGCATTGATTGGGATACCAAAGTTTTAATGACTAAAACATCTGAAGCAAAGTCAGCGCCTGGAGTAGCTGTAACAATATCCTTTAAAGTAGATTCTGCACTATCTAATAATGATGTTACTTTTGTTCTAGTATCTTCCGCTAAGGCGTTTACTTCTTCATAATATTCTTTTCGTGCTTCGATTAACTTATTCATTCTCATTTCGCCTTTATAGTCCAAATTAATCTTTTTCTCTGATTTTTCTAAATTTTCTCTTAATCTCTTTGTTTCTGTAAATTGATTATCTAATAAATCATAAATTGTGTTTAACATTTCTGTACCTCATTTCTATTGCTGTGTGTTCTATTGCAGAGTTCTTTTTTACCTTTTTGTGGTTGTGTGACCATTTGTGGTTTTTGATTTTTACCCAACAAATGCAACTTTTACTTTATATAAAGCATTTTTAAATGTTTTTGATACCATTTGTGGTTTTTTTCTACCTGTCCCATTTCAACAAATGGGTACCATTTGTGGGGTTGGGTAGTCCTTTCTTTTTTCAACAAATGGTCCTATTTTTAACGTGTTTTTGCTTTATTTAAAGTATTTCTACCATTTGTGGGGTTATTTTCAATTTCAACAAATGGTCCCTTATAGTAAACTTGAAATACTTGTACTTAAATACGTTATATTTCCGTTACCATTACTTGTTTTTTCTTTGGTTATTTTTTCTTCTTGTAGCAACTCGTTATAAACATTACGAATCATGTTATTTTTATAGCCCATCTTTAAAAGTCGATTTTCAAGTTCTTTCTTTATTACTTTTCCACCGAATTCGACTAATTCTAAATAAACTTCTTTTAGCTGTTTTTTAATATCGGATTTATTAGCTTTTGCCTTGCCACCCATAAAGTCTACGTATGTTTGTCTTTCACTATCAAAGCCATCTCGGTAAATTTTACCACCTTCTATATGGTATAGGACAGCTGACTGTCTAGCGCAATATGCGCTTTTTTCATGGGTTATAAAACATTCTCCATCTGGATTTCTTCCAACTGCTAAAACGCTTCTTGAAATGTCCCATATATCGGCACTATCGCTTAACTTATCTCTAAAGGATCCAATGTTATCCCTTTTATTGGTATGCATAACTAATATAAAAGTCGTGCCGTAAAGCTTTCCAAGGCGAGTTAGAGATGTAAGTGTTTGCCGCATATCGTTTCTCTTAGTCATATCTGTACCCTTTATAAACTGCTGTATTGGATCGAATATTACTAACTTCGGTCTATAATTTTTGATTATGCCCTCTAGCAATTCACTACCAATAGCTATATCTGAAAAAATTTCATCATCTAATGGAATTGTAGAAATGTTGGATAAATTCGCGTTATTACTTTCCAGTTTGTCTCGTAAAACTCTAGCCGTGTCATCTTCTCCAGAGAAATAAATAACATTACCATTAGGGTAAATATAATCGTTATCTTCTTGAAGTATGCTATTAGTTCCTTTAGAAATTGCACTTGCGATATTACACCATAAAGTAGTTTTCCCTAAGCCACCATCTCCACCAATAACAGTTATTGCGCCTTCTGGTATATATCCAGGGACTAGCCACTTTACAAATTCTTTTTTTATTGAATCCACAGACACTAGTTTCACTTCTTTAGGATCTTTTAGTAATTCCTTGTTTATTGCTTTTTCTTCGTGCTTCTTAAACCGTTCAATAGCTGGGAATACTTCTTTTACTAATTCATCTTCAGTTAACGGAACTTCTAGATTTTGTTCGTTTAGTACTCGGATCATATTTTCTATAGTGTTTATAGACTTTGTACCATCACATAACTGGCCAACTTGCCCTACTAGGTAACTTGTTCGATTTCCTTCTTGCACTAAATTATTGGAATAACCCTTTTCTAATTCAGCAAAAGGATCCGTTTCCACTTTTGGAGTTTTGCATTTTTTTAAGAGCGTTTCTACGGCATAATTAGGTTTTGCAATGGGTACATCTTTAACGATTTTATACTCTTTTCCATTAATAATACTTCCGGGTGCTACTACGTAACCACCTGTACCACGAATATCTACACCAGGAAGTAATCCAGTAGCGTTTTTACATTCGTTATTAGTTACATAATAAATATGCTTTCCACCGGTAGGCGTTTGTACAGTAAAAGTGTCATTTAATAGTCCATTTGTAATCTCGTAGTTTTTTAAGCTCTCTGATCCATTTTCTCCACCGTGCTGTAAAGTATCTACATCAATAACAGTTAAGCCTTCTCCCGTAGCAATTCCAATATTTGCATTTGGATATTTTGTCCAAAGAATGTCGATTATGTCTTTATTAGATGTTGCTTGATCTAAAAACTTACCAGGTTTCAAAGGTGTTTTAGCATTTTCTTTTAATAGAAATACTTTAAATCCACGTGCTGCAAGTTCTTGCGCTTTTTGAAGCTTACTCATTCAGTATCCCCCGTATATAGATATCCTGTACATTCATAAAACTTTTTTGGGCTAATGTAATAAGAGTATCTTGTAGCTCCGGGTTTTTTCACTGCATAACCAAAGGGTAAAACTTTTTGAATTAATCCCTGTCTAATATAGCTTGGAGTCTTTTTCATTACCTGACTTGCTACTTCGATAGGAACGCTTTCACCACTGAAAACTAAATTTTCCATGTTTTTACTCCTATTCTTTTTTTACTAACTCTGCTGGATCCACATTTAAAGCTTTCGCAATACTATGCACGGTTTCCGGCTTGCAAGGCTTACCACGTTTAGCATTTCGTAAAGTCCCAAAACAAAGGCCCGTCCTTTCTGCTAAACATTTTAAACTTACGTTTTCTCTTGCTTGTGCAATTTCTAAATTATTAGAGTTTAGAATCAACATTATAAAATACCTCCTTTCTATAATAATTGTAAATCACAACTATATTCTAGTTGTATTCACAATATACTACTTATTATTAGTTGTGTAAAGGGTATTTTTTAAAAAACAACTTTTTTTATAGTGTATTACATGATACATTTTTAATGGTGATATTATGTCAATTGGAAAAAATTTAAAATACGTTTGTAAATTAAAAGGTATTACATTAAAAGATCTCTCTAATGAAACAGGACTTGCTTATAGTACGATCACGAATATAGTATCTAGAGATCCAGAAAGTATTTCTTACACTACGATGGATAAGCTATGTAAGGTACTAGGCGTTGACTCCATTTCGTTAGAAGCTGGAGATATTTTAGGGTATTACTCTTTTGAAGAACGACAAAAAAAAGAAATTATAGATTCAATTAAAAAATACGGTATGTCAACACTTATTAGCATTCCGGGATACTCATTGACATTCGAAAATGGCATCATGAAATTAATCACTCCTAAAAAGAAAATACCAATCAATGATGATGAATTAGAAGAATTAGAAAAACTTTGCTCACATATGGTTAAATATGAATTGGATCAATTTATAGAAAAAAAGACAACCGAAAATAAATAATGGTTGTCTTTTTAAATACTGTCGTGGGCCCCCTTCGTCTTTTGACGCACCCCGCATATCGTGTATCAGCTTTCTAGGGGTTCTTTAAGCCTCACAGCATTTATATATTAAATTATAACATATTTCCGTGTTACCTACTTGTTACCTACCTGTTACCTACGTAATAATTCTAGCAAGTCCTATATACAACAAAAAAGCCCTTGAGTAGGGCTTTTTGCGTAAACGATAATAGTTTGAAATTAACGTTTAGAGAATTGTGGAGCACGACGAGCTGCTTTAAGACCGTATTTTTTACGTTCTTTAGCACGAGGGTCACGAGTAACGAATCCTGCAGCTTTTAATACTGGACGGTAGTCTTCACTAGCTTCCATTAAAGCACGAGTGATTCCGTGACGCATAGCACCAGATTGACCAGTGTATCCTCCACCTTGTACGTTGATAATCACATCAAATTGATCAGCTGTATTAGTGATTTCTAATGGTGATTTAACAACCATACGTAAAGTTTCCAATGGAAGGTATTCTTCCAAAGTTTTTCCGTTGACTACGATATTACCTGTACCTGGACGTAAAAAGACACGAGCAACAGATTTTTTACGACGTCCAACGCCATGATATTGAACAGTGTTAGATTTTTTCATATTCTATTCCTCCTTATCCTCTTACCTTCAATTCAACAGGTTTTTGAGCAGCATGTGGGTGTTCGCTACCAGCGTATACGAATACATGTCCACGTTGTACATCACCTAATTTAGTGTGAGGTAACATACCTTTGATTGCTCTTTCAACCCATTCAACAGGGTATTTCTCTTTCATTTCTTTAGCTGTACGCACACGCATACCTCCAAAGTATCCAGAGTGGTTGTAATACTTTTCAGTATTCAACTTGTTTCCAGTCATTTCGACCTTGTCAGCATTGATCACAATTACATAATCACCACAGTCAACATTTGGTGTGTATGTAGGTTTGTGTTTACCTTTTAATACATGAGCACAAGTTGAAGCCAAACGTCCTAAAGTTTGTCCGTTTCCATCAACTACATACCATGTACGTGTTACATCGGCAGGTTTTGCCATAGTAGTTTGACGCATATCTAATTTCCTCCTTGATTTGAGCGTTTACCGGGGCTCAAAAGGCCAGAGTTTAGCCATCTAATATGATATGCAATATCCACATAAAAGTCAATGAAAAAAAGAAAAAGTTTAGCTTTATTTTTGCCATACTTTAATCTTTTCTGCTTTTATTTTTTTATAATCAATTGAAGGTACATCATCAATGATTTCTACATCAAATTTAGATAGTTTTTCTAAAGCCAAATTATATAATTTTTGATCCAAATCACCTATTCTATGCGCATCCATACCTAGAATTGCCTTCACATTATATTGAGCAGCGATTTGCCAAAACTTAGTGTGTGGATACTCCTCATACCCCATACGCATATTGTGTTGCATACCCAATACGTTAAATTCTAATGGAACATTATAATCTTGACTGGTCTTACAAATACGGTGAAATCCCTCTTCAATTTCAGGTGTGATAAAACCACCTGTATCTCTTAAAATCAATTCAGGATGAGCTAAGTATGCATACATACCTGTTTTCATACCTTCAACACAAGTATCAAAATATCCTTTAATATATTCTCCTTTGGCTCCACCTAAATAAATATGATCCTCATCTGTACCATAATAATGATTGCCAAAAATCAAATAATCAATTTCATTTTCAATACAGAAATCTAACAACCAATCCATATACTTAGGAAAGTATTCTGCCTCCAAGCCAAAACGAATTTCAATCTGCTTCTTATATCGATCTTTCAAATATAAAACACTATCTTTATAATCATCGAATTCATCCAACTTCATACGCATATGCGCTACAAAGCTTGAATCATATTTCCAACAAGTATGATCTGAAAAGCCCAATACTTCAAAACCATTTTGAATGGCAGCACGAACCATTTCCTCATCCTCACCATACGCGTGATGGCAGCGTGAAGTATGTGTATGAAAATTAGTTTGTCTCATTGTATTTTACCTCCACTAAGTATAACCCACAGCTTACCGCATTATAACGACATGCCGACTTATCCTTCGCGTTCAACATTTTTTGAACATCATCCACTTCAATTCTATGTTGGCCTACCGCAATTAAAGTACCCGTCATCATTCGAACTTGATACCTTAAAAAACCCGTCCCCTCAAAAATAAAGTGTACATCTGTTCCTTCTTCTAAAATTTCAATATTTGAAATTGTTTTAACTCTTGGCTTTCTAGGATCGATTTTACTTGAGGCAAAACTAGTAAAATCATGCGTCCCTAAAAAAACTTTTGATGCATTTTCCATCGCATTTATATCTAATTCTTTTGCCAATAGATTACGATACTTATAATTAAAAGGATTCTTTATATCATACGAACAATAATAATCATAACGTTTGCCTACAGCACTAAAACGCGCATGAAAATCATCGTGCATTTCTTCCGTTTTTAAAATACGAATATCTTTAGGAAGCAATGCATTTAGAACTCTTTCATATTGAACGGCCGGAATATTTTTACTTGTTTCAAAATGAAAAACTTGACCCAACGCATGAACACCCGCATCCGTCCTTCCACTCGCAACAACATCTACATGCTCTTTTGTGATCTTATACAAAGCTTCTTCAATCACTTGTTGAATACCTAAGGCATTCTCTTGTTTTTGCCAGCCTGCATAATTAAAACCATCATAGCTGACAAGTGCTTTTATAATCATAATACCCAAATACCAATACAAGCACAAAGAACGACAACACTTAAAATCATTGAAGCATAATCGATAGTCTGCATCTTTAACACTTTGTAACGTGTTCTTTTTCTAGAAGGATCATACCCTCTAGCTTCCATCGCATTCGCAAGTTGATCTGCACGATCAAACGCAGAAACAAACAATGGAACAATTAAAGATAAAATAGCCATGATTTTTTCTTTGATACTACCATTTTCTAAATCCACACCACGACTTGCCTGTGCATTCATAATACGCTGTGTTTCTTCAATTAATGTAGGAATAAAACGCAGTGCAATACTGATCATCATCGCAATAATATGAGCTGGTACACCAATTTTTTCAAATGGCTTCAACAATTTTTCAATTCCCAAAGTCAAATCCAAAGGTTTCGTTGTAGCTGTTAATACAGTTGTGATAATAACCATCAACATTAAACGAACCACAATATATAACGTTTGATTTACGGCATCACTATAGATTGTAAATCCCTTGATTGAAAATAAAGGTGTTCCTGTTTTAATAACCAAAAGGTTAATAACCAATAAGAAAGCCATCATCCATAACATTGGTTTCATTGTTCTTAAGGCATATTTAATATTTAATTTTGATAAATACAAACTCAATAAAATAAAAATACCTATAATCACATATCCAAGGACTCCTGCAGGAATAAATATCGCAACCATTAAAAACAACATGATCATGATCTTAGATCTTGGATCCATCTTATGAACCACTGAATCTAATGGCATATATTGTCCTAACGCAACATTATTCATGTTTCTTCACCTGCTTTTCTATTGAATCCACAAGTGAATTCATATCCATAATATCTGGATCCATCTCAAATCCATTTTCCTCTAGCTGCATCTTCAAACGCACAATACTAGGTGGATTGATACCAATCTCTTGTAAATATTCTGGATGCTTAAAGAACTCCTTTACATCCGCTTCCTGCGTAACTTCACCATGGCTCAATACGATCACATGATTACAATAGTTCATGACATGCTCCATATCATGCGTAACTAAAAGAACCGTTTTTCCTTCTTTTTTATTTAAGTTCATAAACAAAGTCATCATTTCTTGAGCACCTTGAGGATCAAGTCCTGCAGTTGGCTCATCTAAAACTAAGACTTTTGGATTTAATACTAAAATACCCGCAATCGCAACACGACGTTTTTGTCCTCCACTCAAATCAAAAGGGGAACGATCTAAATAACTTTCATCCAATCCTACAACAGGCAAGACTTTCTTTACCAATTCTGAAGCATCTTCCTCACTTGTTCCAAAGTTTTTTGGTCCAAACGCAATATCCTTACCAATCGTTTCTTCAAACAATTGATATTCAGGAAACTGGAATACAAGCCCAACTTCCTTTCTTAATTGTTTAACATCCTTAATTTTCAACAAAGGCTGAATATGGAAACCACAAATATCCAAAGTACCCGCTGTTGGTATCAATAGACCGTTTAAATGTTGAACTAAAGTTGATTTACCAGAACCCGTCTGCCCAATAATAGCTGTAACTTTCCCTTCTGGAATTGAAAGATCAATACCCTTTAATGCTGCATGAGAAAAAGGTGTATTTTCATTATATATGTGCTCTAATTTCTTTATTTCAATCGACATAACTTTTCAACCACCTCATCTAAACGACATACATTTTCTTTGAAGATTTTACGCTTCTTTAATTCCTTCGAAATTTTTAACGCAAAAGGAATATCCAACTGCATTTTAGCTAGTTTATCTTCCTGTTTAAAAATATCCATTGGTGTTCCCTGCATCGCAATCTCACCATTTTCTAATACTATGACATTTTCAGATTGAGCTACCTCTTCCATATCATGGGTAATGGATAAAATAGTGATATTTTTTTCCTCATGTAACTTGCGAATCTGCGCATTAATACTTGCCTTACCTTGAGGATCCAACATACTTGTCGATTCATCAAAAATAATGATATCTGGTTCAATCGCTAAAATGCCCGCAATCGCAACACGTTGTTTTTGTCCACCAGATAATTTAGTAGGCTCGGCACTTAAAAAATCCGTCATTCCGACACGACTTGCGACATCTTCAATAATACCCTGCATCTTTTCTTGTTCTACACAATGATTTTCTAAACCAAAGGCAATATCATCTGCTACTGTAGAACCAATAAATTGATTGTCTGGATTTTGGAATACAATACCTACATGACTTCTTAATTCGTATACACTTTCTTCATTTAGTTCCTGACCTAAAATCTGAATTTTTCCATTTTTCGCTTCCAATAAACCAATAATTAATTTTGCCATTGTACTCTTACCAGAACCATTATGTCCAATAATTGTTGTATAACTTCCTTTTGGAATTGAAAAAGAAATATCTTTTAATATATCATTTTCCCCATCATAGGAAAAAGTTAAATGTGAAACTTCAATCGCTTCCATTACATATCCTCCACCATAAACGGAAATATTATACCATAATAAAATAGTTTGAGCACGCTCAAGCCACTATTTATTAAAATGAAATCCTTTATATTCTGCACTTGTGTTAGTGCAAGCATTTACAAGTGTATCTGATAATATTTTTAAATCACTCTCATTTACACCATCATGATAAATCACATCCACAACTTTATCTTCATCATCGTAAGAAGATGTTAAGCCATTTTCTGCAACTTCTGTTTGGAATTGCTTTGCGTGATCCTTCGAATCAAAACTATAAGTTAAAGTTACTGGAAGAATTTCTTCTTGTGCTTCTTTAAACCCCATGATATCCGACTCCATATTTTTCAATGGGCTATCACTTGGTTGAATATCTTTTTCGATTGGTTCATCAATATCTGGACATAAAAATTCGTCTAATTCTTTTTGTCTTTGTTTATCACGACGCACCTTACCTGCAACTGCGCAAGCACTAACTGTAATCGTTGCAGCTCCTAATAAAAACTTAAAAAGCTTCATAGTTATTTCCTCCTTGTTACGGCAACTCCATCTCCATAATCATAAAATGCAGTTTCATAATCTGAAAGATTTGCCAAATACGTATGATAATCATGAATCTTACGAACTAATTGGCGTGTATTACGATTTTGAGTCAATTCCGGATGTTGTACAAGCCCATGAAAATTCATATTATCTGATACAATTATACCATTCTCATTTAAATGCTTACAGTATTTCTCAAAAAAACGTTGATATTGTGCCTTGGCAGCATCAATAAAAATACAGTCAAATTTACCATTTACATCGACTTCAAGAGCATCCCCTTCAATCAACATAATTTGATTAGATAAACCACTTTCTTCAATATTCTTTTTAGCCTGAACAATCATATCCGAATTTCTCTCAATTGTGACAACTCTCATTCTAGAATCTAACTTAGCCACTTCAATCGATGTACGAGCAATCGCCGTACCTAACTCTAAAAATGATAGACATTGATTTTCTTTAAGTTTTTCTAATAAAAAGGAAAGTCCATCATCCATCATGATAGGCACTTGATGTTCTTTTGCGTATTGTTCTAAATCACTCATATTTTTAGCTCCTTAAAAGAAAAGTGAAGTAGTAACTACTACTTCACGAATTGTACAATAGCCATTGGAGCTGCATCTCCACGACGGATACGTGTCTTAA